>NZ_JAHOCB010000133.1:0-386 GCF_019125875.1 Erysipelatoclostridium sp. MSK.23.31
ATATTCAAATTTATTGTAACGGGATCTTGAACTGTTGTTAATGTTCCCTCATCTTGGTAATTACCGCCACTTCTAATAACTAGTGGCGCATATTTCACTAAGTTTTTTCCATTTAAATTACCACTTGAATAATCTTCTCTTTTTTCAAGTGTTGTACTTAAATAAAATGTTTCTCCACCGTTGACGGAAACAGTTCCAGTATTAACAGTTCCCTTTGTTAGATTATGTAATTCCACTCCATCTTGTAGTGGTATATTTACAACTACATCATTATTAGCATTTAACTTAATTTCCTCAGTTCTTTGCTGACCATTTTCATAATATGCATTAAGACTCGATTTTGAGAAATTAAATTCATTTGTTGGTACAGGCATGGACTGAATCTG
>NZ_JAHOCB010000134.1:0-384 GCF_019125875.1 Erysipelatoclostridium sp. MSK.23.31
TTTTCGCAGAACACTATATTCTACGAACCGAATTATATCATAAATTGTTGTTGTTTCAAATAAAAAAGCGACGAATTGACAGTAATTATCAGGTATTTGAGCTATTAAGATAATAGTCTGTTTTATTTGATGATTTTAACAGTAAATAACTAATGTTTTTATAGTTCGATGTGTTTAAAAAACAAATTAATAATGAAAAAATATTTGAAAATCGTTAGATAAAATTAATCAATTCTTATTTTCATCATAATAAATTTATTTGTGCTAATCATTTTATCCAAAATTAACGATAAATGAAATATTTATTCTTTTTGAGATAGCAATAATAAATTGATATTCTGTTAAGATTCTGATTTTTTCGTAGAATATAGTGTTCTGCGAAAA
>NZ_JAHOCB010000015.1:0-78190 GCF_019125875.1 Erysipelatoclostridium sp. MSK.23.31
CCATGATTCCTGCTGGTCCCGCTCCAACAACCACAACATCATAATTATTTTTCATCTTTCCTCCATATTAAAAGTGGCATCGGCCACTTTATTATTCTGCTTCATTTGCAAGTGTGTTTTTTTCATAAACTTTAAAAAATGGATAATATACTCCAACTGAAATAATAATCAAAACAATCATGAAGATTACATTACGAATATCCAATGCTGACAAAAAACCTTGAGCAAAAAATGGCGTAAATGATGGATCAACTATATATCCCATTGAAACTAATCCAATTTTTTGAACTAAATACCCTAAACCAATCGAAATACACGGCATTACTAAAAACGGTATCGATAAAATTGGATTTAATACAATCGGAGCCCCAAACATGATTGGCTCATTAATTCCACAAATCCCAGGAACAATACTTAAACGACCAATCGAGCTAATATGCTTAGATTTAGAACGACACATTAATAAAACCAATCCTAAAGTATTACCAGCTCCACCTAATAAAGCATATCTAAACATCTGTAAATTCATGATTGCTGTTGGATCTTTTCCTAAATTTACTAATTCACCATTTAGTCCCGTATTCGCAATCCCCAAAGCAAAAACTATTGGAAATACAATTGAAGAACCATTAATTCCAAACATCCAAAGAATATTTGAAAATAAATAAATTCCCATAAACATCCAAACATTATCAACCCCTGAAATTGCAGGTGTTAAAAACGACATAATTAAATTTGGCATACTTTTCCCTGATAAAGCTACTAAAATCAAATTAGCCCCATAAATAACAATGATATTTAGCGCTAATGGCATTAAACTATTTACAAAATTAGTCACTGCACTAGGAACACTATCTGGAAAAGTAAAGACTATTCGATGACTGACTACTCGTGAAATCTCTACTGATATTAATGAAATTATTAAAGCAACAAATAGACCATCCGCACCTAAATAACTCATTGTAATAGCTCCATCCTTTAATGGAGCTGCAACCATTAAAAAAGTACACATCGAAATTATCCCATAAACCGAAGCTTTCATCTTATAACTTTCAGCTAAGCAATAAGCAACCCCAAAAGCTGAAATCAAACCAACTAAGCCCATTGTATAATTATATGGTAAAGTTAAAACATCATAATTAGCTAAAGCAAATTGTTTCCAGCTAATTAAAAACTTTAAAAAGATATTTCCTGTATTCAAATCAACCAAGTCTAAATTAATTGGCGGATTGGCAATAATTAAGAAAACTGACCCTACTACGATTAATCCTAATGACATCATCATACCCGATGAAATTGCTTGAAGATGTCGCTGCTGAGCCAATTTATTTGCAATTGGTCCTAATAATTTCTCTAATTTACTAATCAATTTTTTATCCCCCTATTAAAATTGCCAACCATTAAAAGTGAACGCTGTTTCACTAACATTCTCTGGATCATATTCTTCAAGAATTTTTGCATAGCGTTCTTTATAATCGTTATCCACCTCCATTTGTGGAATAACTTTACTAGCTTCATTCAAGAAATGGAATGAATCACGCCCCATGGCTTTTCCTCTTACTGTATGCTTGTCTAAAGCAACATCAGGTATTTCCGGTAATTTTCCCATCGCAAAAGATTTAATACAGATATTTTTTAATAAATCACTAGAACGATCTTTTTGACAACTGCATAAATATCTAATCGCGTGGATAAAATACATTGGTTGATCACCATCAGCATAATCAAAATGTTTTGACATTTGATATAAATTATTTACTAATACTGCAGCCATCGGATCTCCCATTCCAATATCTTCTACCGAAATAGTTAATAATCGACGCCACATTTTTTCTAATAATTCCGGTGAAGAAATATACATTTCATAGGCGAACATACATGCCTGTTCTTCTAAACTGCGACGAATTGATTTCTGTAAAGCTGATATTACCTCATCTCCAGCATAACCATTTCTTGTAATAATCTTTGACCATGGGTCGTACATCGTTTTTGCCATAAACTTGCTCCTTTTTCTAATCTGTGACATAATCTAATTGAGGTGATAATATGAATATCGAACATTTAAGAGATAAATTTGATTTAAATGAACTTGAATTAGCATTAGTTAAATATCTTGAAGATAATCAAAATAATTTAAAAGATATTACGATTCGGCAAATGGCCAGCGCTAATTTCACATCTACTTCTGCAATTTATCGTCTTTGCAATAAATTTGGTTTTAGTGGCTACAGTGATATGATCTATCAGCTGTCATCATCGAATAATACCCAGCTTTTTTCTCCTGATGATCTTGAACAATATATTCCAGCATTCATTGAATTATTAAATAAACATCGTCAACATAATATCATCGTTTTTGGGATGGGATTCTCTGCTCCAATTGCTGATTATTTGCAACAGCGTCTAACCCTAAATGGATTTTATGCAATGAATGTTGTCCATACTGAAATGCTTGATATTAAATATCAAGATAATTCCCTATTTATTGTGATTTCTAATTCTGGAATTACACCCCGATTAGTTGAAATTGTCGATAATGCTTTTAAAAATAACATCGATATAATTAGTTTTATTGCCAATGAAAATTCTAATCTTTATCAAAATGTAACACTACCAATTATTGTTGGTTCTTATAATTCATTTACTCATAACAATTTAGTACCAAATACCTTCTTTGGTCAGGTTCTAATTGTTTTTGAATCACTCCTTTATACATATTTGTCCTCTATAGAATAATATACGCTTATAATGACAAAATTAAATAGATGTTCTCGATAAAAAAACATGTTTCAAAATTCGAAACATGTTTTAATTTAACTATAAATAATGATATTCATGCTGCCATTCGCTAGTAACAAAATGTTTAGCCGCAGCTTTAGCTTTTTCTAAATCCATAAATGAGTAATTGCCACATTCTTCCATCTTCGCTCCAGGTATGGGTTCTTGCCAATTTGCAATCTGTTCAAATAATTCACGTACAATTTTGATTACTCGAGCCAAATCTAATTCTTTTGTAATTAAATAAAAACCTGTCATACATCCCATTGGTCCAAAATAAATTATTTTATCTTTGTTTTCGCCGTTACGAAGTAATGTTGCCCCGATATGTTCAATTGTATGAGCACCACGAGGATCTAAAGCAGGCTCTAAATTAGGTGTAGTCATGCGGATATCAAATGTTGTTAATTCACCATCTATCCGAGATACATAGACACCTTTTGTTAACTTTGTATGGTCAACACTAAAACTTGTTATTCGTTCCATGTTAATCCCTCGTATTTTTTTATATATTGATATCCAACACCACCAACACCCATATGTGCTCCTACAACCGCTGGTAACTCTCGAACGGTAATCTCACATTCACCAATTCGATCAATAATCGCCTGTTTCATTTGATGAGCTAAATCATCAACTAAGACATGTTCAATAGCAATAATAAAGTCTTTATTGTTCAATCCACATTCATTAACTAAATGATCAACTATCTTTAAGTTGGCTTTTTTCACCGTTCTAACTTTATCTAAAGTATCGATCTTACCGCCCAACTCATAATTTAATTTCATTACCGGCACTATTTTTAATAAGTTCCCCAATAGTGCTACCGCTGGAGTGATTCGTCCGCCTTTCTTTAAATGGTCTAAATTAGGTGCCATAATCACAGTCGCTGAATCCTCAACCATTGCTGTTAAAATCGTTTCAATTTCCGCAACACTTTTACCATCATCAATTAATTTTTTAGCAACCCTAATTAAATAGCGATGATTACTAGCCGTACCCTTAGTATCAATTAACGTAACTGGTACTCCCACCATATCACAAGCCAATTTCATTCCATTCAAGGTTGAAGATAATCCAGTTGCAATCGGCAAAGCAATAATATGATCATATCCCGCATCTTTAATTCTATGAACTGCATTTTGAATTGAACCTGTTGAAGGCTGTGATGTCATCACCATTTCCCCAGTTTTATTCATTCTTTCAAATACTTCATTAGCACTTATTTCTTCTAAATCTAAATATGTTTTATTACCCATTGTAATCGTTAAAGGTACAATATAAATTCCTTGATCTTCTAACGAACCAATTGGTAACTGGCATCCACTATCTGCTAAAACAGCTATTTTTTTCATGGTCTCGCCCTCCCTATAATTACGTAACTAATATACCAAATTTATCATACTTTTGCTAGTAATATGTGTTATGATAATAAAGAAATGAGGGATTTAATGAAATCAGTACGTGAAATAACTACATATAAATGGATAATTAAAAAATCAGAATTTATTTGTACTTTAATACCGTGTAATGACGAAACTGCAATTGATAATATTATTAAAGAATATCAAGAAAAATATCATGATGCTACTCATAACTGTATTGCTTATATCGTTGGTACCCAAAAACGTGCCAATGATAACGGGGAGCCGAGCGGAACTGCCGGTCTACCAATGTTAGATGTTTTAGAAAAAAATAAACTTACTAATATCATTGCTATTGTTACAAGATATTTTGGCGGGATTAAATTAGGAGCTGGCGGTTTAACTCGAGCTTATCGTCAAAGTGTTGCTGATGCTTTAAAAGGAGCTGAGATTGTAGAAAAATTCAGTGTTCCTTTATATAAAATTACAGTGGATTATTCATACACTAAAAAATTTGAACACTTAATTAAAGTACATCATATTAAATGCATTAATACCGAGTATTTAGATCGGGTTAGTTATACCTGTTATCTTGAAAATGAATCTTTTCTAACTATTATTCAAGATCTAACCAATAATACCTATACAAAAGAATATTTGCGTCATGATTATATTGAATTATCATAATTCATGAAAATGTCACATAAAAGAGTATAATAATACTTAAGAGGTGATAATTAAATGAATGAAATTAATAAAATCTACCAAGCGCATATGAGCCACGAATTAAAATTGGTCGTTGATCCTAATCATGCTGTTTTAAATAAAGATAAGGTTGAAGCAAAAGTACTAGCTTTTCTTTGTGAATTAGGTAAAGTCGGTGAAGAAGCAAAAGTATTTAGCTTTTGGGATAATTCATCTGCCAATAACAAAGAAATCCTTAACTATTATACTGATGCCCTTCATATGTTGATGTCAATCGGATTTGAATTGCACGTTGACAAACTCAAGAACTATCAAGAAATCAACAACTCCAACAATATTGCCAATCAACTAATCAAGGTTTATCAAAGCGCATTGAAAGTTAATGAAACCTACAGTTTTGAAGCATTCCAAAACTGTATTGATGATTATTTTACATTAGGTTTTAAAATCGGTCTTGATTTTGATACGATTTTAGCAAATTACAGTTCACAAAAAGACTAAACAATTAATTGTTTAGTCTTTTGTCTTTAAGTAACATCTCAATAAATTTTTGATCAAAATCACTTTCTAATTTATCCGCATATAATCTTGCTTCATATGAAGTTAACCCTAAAGCCAATATCCATCGATAAACTTGCTGATAACTTTTCAAACTTTCTTGTGCCAACATACTTCCCCGCTCTGTTAAAGTAATGTTATTTTTAATAAGATCAATATACCCTGCTTTTTTCAATTGTTTAATTGCAATTGAAACACTTGAACGTGCGTATCCTAGAGATAAAGCCAAATCAATTTGACGTACCTTTTTTCCCTCCAACAATAATTGATAAATATATCGTAAATATTTACGATTTGTTGCTTGTATCATTATTTTACTCTTTTGATCATGTAAGCACTATTCGATACCTTTATCCATTTTATTTCATGAAATAATTCTTCCAAGAACGAAATCATTTCTTTTTTTGAATAAATTCTAACATCCCCATCTTTATTAAAGCGAATAAAATAATTCATAACCTGCCGAGCAATGACTGGCAAATATGTGTCACCAATAATCAATGTTCCCCCAATTTTTAAAACACGATATATTTCTGCAATGGCTTTTTGAGGATTTGGATAGTGATGAAATGAATCATTACAATAAACAATATCAAAAGTTTGATCAAAAAATGGCAAATTCTCACTATCTCCTACTACTAAAGTCGCCTTATTCTTAAGTTGGTGTTTAGCCTTTTCAATCATTTGTGATGATAAATCAATTCCTGTAAGATGTCGATGTGAATCCTCACTAATAACTTGTTTCATTAAAGCTCCTGTCCCGCATCCTAAATCAAGTACTTCCTCACCATAACAGCGAATAATTTCATTTAAAAGATATGGATAAATTTTACGGGCATGTTTTCCATAAAAAGTAGTATCATATTTTGAAGCCTGTAAGTCAAATGTTTGTCTAGATTGTTCTTTTTTATTCATAATGCCCTCCTTAAATGAACGATGTTCATTTTTTTGTTTTAATTTTAATCCCTAGAGTCAGGGATTAAATTTCATTAATTGATTAACATACTGATTCAATAATTTTGCAACTTCATGATGATCAATATTACTTTTAGATAATAATCCAACTTGACCATATATAATAAAACTAATTAATGCCTCAGGATTTTCAATATATATTTCTTTAGCTGCAATAGCTTTTTTTACTGCTTCTAATAAATGTGGATACATATATTTGCATAATTTGATTGATAATTGTTCATGTAATTCTTCATTTTCAACACGATGAAAAAAATCATAATATTGCATATTTGAATGCTCATCACCTATTGAAGTAAATAATGCATCTATCTTATCTTTAATCGTAATAGTAGAATCATGTAAAATAGCAAGATAACTATTACAACACTCTTCAATATAAAGATCGATTGCTGTATTAAATAGTATTTGTTTTGAATCAAAATAGCGATAACACAAACCTAACGAAACTCCCATTGTCCTAGCAATATCACGCATTGATGTTTGCGCGTATCCTTTTTCACTAAATAATTGCATCGCAGCTTTGATAATCTCTTTTTTTCGTTCAATTGTTTTATTAAAACGCTGACTAGTCATCTCATCATCTCTTTTCACACTTATTATATGCTATCATCAACAAGCATTCAATGAACATTGTTCATTTTTTGTTAGTTTTTCTAACAAAAAAAAGAGATTTGCTTTAAAAACAAATCTCCCTATTCAAGAATACTCTGTTTGCTAACTGTTTAATGTCGTTATCAATTGATTGATTCGCTCAAGCCATTGATCACCTTTTGGCAAGACAATTACAATTTTACCACCTAATTGCCTAAACACAGGTTTAGTGAAAAGTCGATTGACTAATTCAAACAATTGATCCCCTTTAACATTTTGACTATATCCTTTAGTAAAAGTAATTTCCATCTTCCCTTTAACTTCCGCTAAGTTTTCAATAATTTCAGTAGATGCTAAAATATCTAACTTCCGTTTTTCTACTAATGTACTTACTTCCTCTGGTAATTTACCGTAATAATCAATAAATTCTGATTTTAGATAATCAACACCGCTTATCGTTTTGGCATTATCTAGACGCTGATATAGTTCAAGTTTTTCAATATCACTAGATACATAATCATGAGGAATATATCCATCAACTTTGACATTAACACTTTTGATTTCTTTTTCTGCTTCCACATCCTCTTTACCCATTTTTTCGTTAATAGCATCTTGAAGAATCTTCATATACATCTCAAAACCAATTGAATCAATAAAGCCTGATTGTGTACCACCCAAAATATCTCCTGAACCGCGAATTGCTAAATCACGCATAGCAATTTTATATCCACTTCCTAATTCAGTAAACTCCTTAATTGCCTTAAGCCGTTTACTAGCTTCTTCATTTAAAACTTTAGTAGGATTATATAACAAATAAGCATATGCACCACGATTACTTCTCCCTACGCGCCCTTTAATCTGGTATAACTGACTTAATCCAAATTTATCAGCGTCTTCAACAATAATCGTATTTGCATTAGGAATATCGATTCCTGTTTCAATAATCGTTGTGCAAACGAGAACATTAAATTCCTTGTTCACAAAACGCATCATTACATCTTCTAATTCATTTTTATCCATTTGCCCATGACCTACCGCTACCCTTGCCCCAGGTACTGATAAAGTAATATTATAAGCAACATTAGCAATCTGACTAGTTCGGTTATACAAATAGAAAACCTGTCCATCACGAGCTAATTCTCGTTCAATGATCTGTTTAATTAAAACATTATTTTTTTCAATAACATATGTTTGAACTGGCTGACGATTCTTAGGAGGAGTTTCAATTTGTGACAATCCGCGAATTCCCATCAATGACATTTGTAAAGTTCGAGGAATCGGGGTAGCTGTAAGGGTCAAAACATCAATAGTTTTACGATACTCTTTAATTTTCTCTTTTTGTTTAACACCAAAACGCTGTTCTTCATCTATACATAATAATCCAATATCTTTAAAAACAATATCCTTTGATAAGATTCGATGTGTCCCTACAAGCAGATCAATATTTCCTAATTTTAAATCACTTAGTATCTGCTTCTTTTCCTTAGTCGATGTAAAGCGATTCAATAAAGCAATTTTGACAGGAAAATCCTTAAATCGTGCAATCATTGTTTTATAATGCTGCATTGATAAAATTGTTGTGGGACACAAAAAAGCAACCTGTTTATTTCCTAGAATAGCCTTAAATGCTGCTCTTAAAGCAACTTCCGTTTTCCCAAATCCAACATCTCCGCATAGCAAGCGATCCATCGGCTGACTCTTTTCCATGTCGGCTTTAATTTCTTCAACTGAACGTAACTGGTCAACTGTTAATTCATAACCAAATGAGCGTTCAAACTCCAGCTGAATCTCACTATCACTTGGGAAAGCATAGCCAGGCTGATTAATACGAGCAGAATAAATTTCAATTAACTTATCAGCAATATCATCAACTTTACTCCGTGCTTTGGCTTTTGTTTTCTGCCATTGTGAGCCTCCCAATTTATTAATTTTAGGAACTTTACCCTCATTACTTGAATACTTCCTAATCATCTTAAATTGTTCAACCGGTATATATAAAGTATCGTCTCCAGCATAGGCTACATATAAATAATCTTTATGAAATCCTTGAACTTCTAATGTTTTAATTCCTAAGTATTGCCCTATCCCATGATTATCATGTACAACATAATCACCAATATTTAATTCTTGATAATCTTTTAAAACCTTTGCATTCTTATACTTAAAATATTTTGGTTTTTTAATATTACGTGTTTTGAATAATTCATTTGCACTTATAATAACAATTTTTTCATCAACTAATTCGATTCCAAAACCAATTTTATTTACCGCAATATTCAACCCCGGATATATTTCATCTTTTATCCCAATCAAAGTATATGCCATTTCATGACGATCAAATAATTCAGTCATTAATTTTAATTGATGATCATCATCTAAAGCTACAACAACTTTTGATAACTTTAAATAAGCTCTAATTTGATTAATAATCATTGCCTCATCATCATTATTGATCATAATAGCACGAGCATTAAACAACACATCTTTATCACTTTGAGCAAAAGGTTTAAAATTAACTGATTTTCTATCAATCACTTCATATAAATCTCTAAATAGATTCAAACCTTTAATAGTTTTCCCAATACTAGCCAATTCTTGATAATAATAATGATTTTCTTCTAAATAGTTCTTATAAGCAAAATTAATATCATGATTGTTTGCTTGGATGATTAGCGGGGTATCGAGATAATCTAATAAACTAGCTGTCTGATTAAATAAATTAAAATAACCATACATCGTAAAACTAGTATCATGATTCCGCAAATTTTCTTGATCTATTGATACTTTACTTAAATAATCTTCTTGATATAACTCATCAAGTTCTTCAATCTGCCGGTCTCTTAAATCATTGATTTTACTTAAAACAGCCGGGACTTCTTGTTCATCATATAAAATATCACTAGCGGGAATAATGGTTACTTCTTTAACCTTTTCTATCGTTCTTTGACTATTTTGATTATAAAAACGTATATTATCAATCTCATCATCAAAAAATTCAATCCGTAATGGATTATCATATTGAATTGAAAAAACATCGATTACTCCACCACGTTTAGAAAAATAAAACGGCTGATCTACTCGCGGTGCTGATGTATAACCAGCCTTGATCAAAAGTTTTTGCAAATCATATATATCAATTTGCATTCCTGTTTTTAGATTTAAACAATTATCTAAAAATAACTGTCTACTTGGTAAATACCGTACCAGGGCCTGTCCATGAGTAATTAAAATTTTAGGCTGATCAGTTGTCAATTGATATAAAGCATCAATTCGCTGTCCTAATAGTTCTGGCGATGAGGCTAAAGCTTCAATTCGATATGACTCATCAACTGGAAAAAATAAGCTGTCTTTTTCATTAATCAATGAAATCTGTTGATACAACAAGTTAGCCTCATACTGATTTGGTTTAATTACAATAATATCTTTTTGTAATGTCAAAAAGGCACTAGTTACTAATAGTGCCTCATCGTTAAGATCATTAACAATGATATTCCCCTCTCCCTTTAACAATGTTTTAAAGGCAGGGTTTTGTTTCAATATTTCATCTATCTTCTTCATATAAACCTCTAATTATAACGATTCATAATGTAATCAAAATCATGATCAAGATAATCCAAAACAGCATCACTAGCCTTATCAATTCCTTGATTGATTGCTTCAGTCTCCTCTTTTGCAAACCTTGATAAAACATAATCAACTACTTTCATATACTTGTGACGATCAATTCCCACACGAATTCGTTTAAAATCTTGACTAGATAAATGAGCGATAATGTTTTTTATCCCATTATGCCCCCCAGCGCTGCCAGTTTTACGTAATCTTAATTTACCAACCGGCATATCCAGATCATCATAGATAACAATAATATCTTCTTTATCCAGTTTAAAAAAATTCATTGCAGCAATTACTGACTCACCAGAAAGATTCATATATGTTTGCGGCTTTAATAAAATAACATCTTCTCCATGATATTTTACCTTTGTATATAAACCTTTGAATTTATTCTGATTTATTTCTGTATTTAATTTATTAGCTAATTCATCTACTACCATAAACCCACAGTTGTGACGAGTTCCTTCATACTCTTTCCCAGGGTTTCCTAATCCTACAATTAATTTCAATTTAATTCTCCTATCTTGCTAGAACAACAATCGTTCTAGCTCCTATTTGCTGATCAGTAATTTCACCATAAAGGTGCTGATAAGCAGTTTCTTCATAATCAAATGTAAAACTTGATGGGTTAATGTAAATAACAAATTCACGATATTCACCTTCATCTTGTTTTAGAGTATATTTTAACATTTTAAAGTCAATATTTTCAACCATAACATTTGCTTCAATCTCTTTTCTAGTTGCATAGCGAAAACACTTATTATCTTTACGTAATTGAATAATTTTTCTTATCTCATTAATATCATCTTTATAAATATCTCGAAAATCCCAATTAATACAGTTAATATTATCAGGTGAATTATAAGTATTCCCAATCCCGCCTTTAGTTCGATAAAATTCTTGTCCCGCATGGATAAAGGGAATTCCCTGCGACAATAACACCATGATCGTAAGATTCTTTTGTCGAGTTATTATCCCATCTAAACCTTCTTCAACATTAGAAATATACAATTTATCAAAAACCGTCGCATTATCATGACATTCAACATAATTAATTGATTGGTCCGGACTTGTATAACGATTAGTCGCTGTAATTACATTTCTTGCCTTTTCTGTTTCGTAAAGATTTCCCGTAATAAAACCTTTATTAACTAAAACATTATCACTGCTTCCACCTTTAATAACCTCACGATATTCATCATTAAAAAAACTAATTTTCGGCATTTTTGCATGATTATCCTGCATCGCCTTTTGCTCATCTGGTAAATTAGTCGGCATATTCCAACCCTCCCCATAAACCATAAATGAAGCATCGTAAGCAGAACAAATTTGATAGACACGATTAATCGTTTCAATATCAATAATTCCCATTAAATCAAAACGATACCCGTCAACACCATAAAAACTTTGCCAGCGTCTCGACATATCTATAATATACTTACGCACCATATGTTCACCACTATCCAAATCATTACCACACCATGAACCATTTGATAAACTCCCATCTGGATTTTTTCTAAAATAGTAGCCAGGTACGATTCGTTCAAAAGCACTCGCATTAACATCATACATATGGTTATAGACAACATCCATCACTACCCGAATTCCTTTCGCATGCAGATCTGCTATCATCTGTTTACACTCAACGATCCTGCTGTAACCATCATTAGGATCTGTACAATAACTTCCTTCAGGAACATTATACTGAGCTGGATCATATCCCCAATTATATAGTACTTCCTGGTGATTTTCATCGACAGTCGCAAAATCATAGATTGGCAATAATTGTATATGTGTTATTCCTAATTCCACTAAATAATCTAACCCTGCACTATTACCATGTTTAGTCAATAACCCAGTTTCTCTAATTCCAGCGAATTTTCCTTTGTACTTACTTAAACTGTTTTCATACATCGTAAAATCACGGACACTAGCTTCATAAATAATCGCATCTGTCTTATTTTTTAATGGCTTTAAACATTCCCGATTCAGGTCGATCTTAATCTTATTTAAATCAACAATATAACTACTTTTACCATTTGATGAAGATCCATAAGCATATGGATCCAATGCCTTAATATAACTATCATGATGTCGTACTAGATAAACATACTCACAGTTATCAAAATTTCCCGCAACATATGAACAAAAAACACCGTTACCAATTCTTTTCATTTCATAACTATATGTAGTATGGTCTTTAGTAATTGCAACTTTAACAGCTAACGCTGTTGGAGCCCATACTTTAAAAATCGTATAATCTTCATGATATGAATTTCCTAAATCATTACCATCATAATAGTTATTTTTTAAAAACTCAGCATCATAGATCAGTTGAGTATATTGGAGGGTTTCCGCTAAACCATATGCATCTACAATTTGATAAACATGACAAAAATCTATTTCGACATTATCGAAATAGTAATGAACGTATTCTTCTTCTACAAATTTAGCGGATATTTCTATTTCTATCAAAGTATTATTATTTAAATCTCTCAAATAAAAACGAGGACAATTTCCTTCGTAATATCTTCTAATCAATTGTACTTCGATTTTATTTACAGATACCATCTTTGCAATCATTCTAATGGCACTTTTTTCCATGATTTTCACCCTTTCATCTCGTGTTCATTATATCCTATCACTTCTCAGATAGCAATGATATAAAATGTAGATAATCAGCATTTTTTTAGACTATATACAGATAATTTGGGTTTTATCAATAACTTATATACCAATTTTAATCAAAAGAAAAAGGGATTTTCAATCCCTTAAAATTTTACTTTATCTAAATGCCAAATATCGTCAACATATTGTTGAATAGTTCGATCTGATGAGAAGAACCCACTCTTTGCAATATTTGTTAGACATACTTTTGCCCATCTTGAACGATCTTTATATAGATCACGCACAGAACTTTGAGCTTGGCAATATGCTTCATAATCAGCCAAAACAAAATATTCATCATTTTTATTCATTAACTCTTCAAAAATAACCCGGAATTCTTCACGATTCTCATGGAATGTACCATCCATCAAGCTATCGATAATTCTCTTTAATCTTGGATTATTATTATAATAATCCCATGCCTTATAAGCACCACTCATTTGTAATTCTTTAACTTCATGATCTTTCATTCCAAAGATTACACAGTTTTCTTCACCAACTAATTCTGCAATTTCAACATTTGCTCCATCCAAAGTCCCTAATGTAATCGCACCATTCATCATAAATTTCATATTTCCCGTACCACTAGCCTCTTTACCAGCAGTTGAGATTTGTTCCGATACATCAGCCGCTGGCATGATTTTTTCAGCTAAAGTAACTCCGTAATTTTCTAAAAAGACTACTTTTAAGTATTTATTAGTTTCCGAATCATTATTTACAACATCGCCAACACTATTAATTAACTTAATAACTTTTTTAGCAAAATAATATCCACTTGCAGCTTTTGCCCCAAAAATAAATGTTCTCGGTTCAATTCTAAAATCAGGATTTTCTTTCATTCTTAAATACAGATCAATAACATGAAGAATATTTAATAATTGACGTTTATAAGCATGAAGACGTTTTACTTGAATATCAAAGATACTGTCAACATCAACAGTAATTCCGTTATGTTCTTTAATATAGTCAGCTAAAATTTGTTTTCTTTCTTTTTTCACCGCCAAGAAACGATCTTGAAGGGTAAGATCATCTAAATGCCCCATTAGATCTTCTAATCTTTCCGGATGCTTGATCCATTCATCTCCGATATATTCACTAATTAATGATGATAGTTCTGGATTGCAATATGCTAACCAGCGACGATGTGTAATCCCATTAGTCTTATTATTAAATTTTGATGGATATAATTGTGCAAAATCTTTTAATTCACGTTCCGCTAGAATATCAGAATGTAATTTTGCCACCCCATTGACACTAAAACTTCCAACAATTGCAAGTCGCGCCATGTAGACTGTACCATCGCGTAAAATCATTACTCGATTCAATAACTCTTCATCACGGTCACTTGCCATTTTAACATACCCAATAAAACGTCGATGAATTTCTTCAATAATTTCATAAACTCTTGGCAATAATGACTGCATTAAACTGATTGGCCATGTTTCAAGCGCTTCAGCTAAAATCGTATGATTTGTATAAGCAAACGTCTGTGTCGTAATATCCCATGCTTCTTCCCATTCATATCCTTGTTCGTCAATCAAAATACGCATTAATTCAGGAATTGCTAAAACAGGATGTGTATCATTTAATTGGATAACATTTTTTTGATGGAAATTATTCAAATTTGGATATTGTCTTAAATGCGCCCTTACAATAGAATTTAATCCTGCACAAGTAAAGAAATATTCTTGTTTCAAACGCAACATTTTTCCCGCAGGAGTTGAGTCATCAGGGTATAACATTTGACAAATATCTCTAACATTTTGGATATATTGCCTAAAATCTTGATTTGCAGGAATATTATCACTTGCTTCAGCACTCCACAAACGAAGCGTATTAGTATTTGTAGTATCATTACCGACAATAGGGACATCATAAGGAACTGCGTACACTTCCTCAGCATCAACATGTTCATATTTCCCTGTCGTTTCATTAAAAATAATTTTACCAAAGAACTTTACTGGTACTCGATGTTTCGGCTTTCTCACTTCCCAGTTAAATCCTGTTTGCATCCATTGATCTGGTAATTCGATTTGATAACCATTTTCAATTTTTTGTTTAAATAATCCATATTCATAACGAATCGTATGCCCATGCCCCGGATATGCTAGTGAAGCCAATGAATCCATAAAGCAAGCTGCTAGTCTTCCAAGACCACCGTTTCCTAGACCAGCATCTGTTTCAAGCTCCTCTAAATCATGAATATTGATTCCATATTCTTCAAGACCATCTTTAGCAATCTGATATATTCCTAAGTTCATCATATTATTTACTAATAATCGTCCCATTAGAAATTCCATTGAGAAATAATGCATTTGTTTTTGATAGTTATTACGAATAATCGCTTTACTAGTTGCCCAGTTTACTGAAGCATAGTCACGAACCATTGTTTCCAAAACTAAGAAGCGTTCAGTAATATGTGCTTCTTCTACAGTTCGTCCATAAGATTCTATAATTCTTCTTGAAAATTCAAATTTAAATTCTTCTTTATTCTTAAACATTTTATCTCCTCTTATACCAGTTCATTATTTAGAGCCTTTATATTCGAAAATCATGCTGCCAAATGGCGCAATATTTACTGGTATGTAATATTCCTTATTTAAAGTTTGACCCTCTTTAGCTTTTATAGCCCGTTTATTAACGAAATTGCTTCCAGTATAGATATCAGTATCACTATTTAAAATTTCTTTATAACTTCCTGGCTGATTTACTGGAACCATATATCCCTCATGTTTGTTTCCTGTAAAATTCATAACAGCAATTAAAGAACTTCCATCCGTTCCTTTTCTTTCAATTGCAAATACACTTTGTGCTCGATCATCAACAACTAACCATTCAAAACCATCCATTCCATAATCCTGTTCATACATACATGGATATGTTTTATAAACTTCATTTAATCTAATCATAAATTTATGAAAGGAATCATGAATAGGATACTTAAGAATATTCCATCCTAAAGCTACCTTTTCATCCCACTCTTTATATTCACCCAATTCATTTCCCATGAAATTTAATTTCTTTCCAGGATGAATCATCATATAAGTATAAAGTGTTTTTAATTGGGCAAATTTTTGTTCATTATTACCCCAAATTTTATCAATGATAGTTCCCTTACTATGAACTACTTCATCATGAGAAAATGGTAAAATGAAATTTTCACTATAAAAATAAGCCATCGAGAACGTTAGTAAATTATGATCACCTTGACGGTAAACTGGATCTAGTTTCATATATTTTAAAGTATCATTCATCCATCCCAAATCCCATTTATAATCAAATCCAAGGCCACCAATATCTGGTGCTTTTGTAACGCCATTAAAATCACTTGAATCTTCAGCAATCAACATCACACCAGGATAATAACCCTTCATATGATTATTCATACGTTTCATGAATTCTAACGCACCATCATTAACTCCAGCTTCTTTATTGCCTTTCCAATAGATCAAGTTACTTACCGCATCAAAACGTATCCCATCAATGTGGAAATATTCAGCTAAAAAGCCAACACTACTCATTAAAAAGCTTCTAACTTCTTCACGCCCAACATCAAAATAAACACTGTCCCATTCAGTATAACGACGATTAATATCTGGATAATCATATACAAATCCACCATCAAACTTATAAAGACCATGTCCATCTTTTACATAATGTGCAGGAACAAAATCCATAATGACACCTATTCCCGCCTTATGACAAGCATTGATAAATTTCATTAAACCTTTCGGTTCACCATAACGACTAGTTATACTAAAATACCCAGTTGCTTGATACCCCCACGAACCATCAAACGGAAATTCTGTCAGTGGCATTAATTCCAAATGAGTATAGTTATTTTCAACTAAATATGGAATTAGAAGCTCTATCATCTCTTCATAAGAGTAGAATTCACCGTCTTCTTCTGCCGTAAAATCCTTTTTCATTTTCCAAGAACCAATATTTACTTCATAAATATTCATTGGTTTATCAAAATTCTTTGTTCGGCTATTAAGCCATTTTTTATCAGCCCAACGAAACCGTTCAATATTGTAAACCCTTGACGCTGTTCCTGGTCGTAACTCACTATAAAACGCATATGGATCAGCACGATCTACTGTCGCAAAATTTTGTGTTTCAATCCGGTACTTATAAAGAGCAAATTCTTTTACCCCAGGAATAAATAAAGTCCAGATTCCTCCATCTGTATACCTTTCCATATAATGGTTTTGCCCATCCCAGTCATTAAAATCACCTACGACTTGTACACTTCGTGCATTAGGTGCATAGACGGTGAAGCGGACACCTTTTTTGTGGTCATTTGTTTCTAAATGAGCACCAAATACTTTATACGCTTCTAATGTATTTCCTTTGTGAAATACGTGAATTAAAAAATCATCGAGCATGTGTCACTCCCCCTTTTCTTAGATATTCCCATTATAACATAATTTATCTGGTATTTCATTAAAAAGATAGCGCTTTCATTACGCCAATAATTGATAATATAATACTAAATTCAACATTTATTTAAGTAAAATAAAAAAAGCGGCCTAATAATCAAACATTCTTGATTTTAAGACCACAGCAGCAAAAACTATCCTAATAACACTAATTTTATATAATTTTCTTACATGATTTACGTTCTAGTAACGAGCATGGCAACTGTACTCGCATCGGAAATAAAGCTTTTTTCTTTAAAATCATTTCATGTAACAGCATCGCACCAAGATTTCCCATCTCCTTTGAAGGCGCATAAACAGTCGTTAATGATGGTGTAGTAAAATTACCAGCTTCAATATTATTAAACCCAATAATAGAAACTTGTTCAGGAACTCTTATTCCCTGATCTTGTAATGCCCGCATTGCACCTATAGCAATTGGATCGTTGACAGCAAAAATAGCCGTTGGAAGTTCCTTGGTTTTAGCTAAATTATGTATCAAATTATAGCCAGCTTCACTCGTTAATTCATTTTCCAGCAGCAATTCAGTATATTTCAAGCCAAAATACTGGCAATATTTAATAAAACTACTCTTTCTAGTACTAATATGAAGTGATAATTCTTCGTACTCGCCCCGTCCTAAAAAACCAATATGTTTATGACCTAAACGGTTAAAATAATCAACCACCTGAAACATTGCGTTATCAAAATCCAAAGTTACACAACATTCAGTTACAGGGCTGATATCCATATCCAACAAAACAATATTTTCAGTGTACTCCTTTAATTCTTTTACCACTTCAAATTCAAACTTACCAATACAGATAATTCCTTGAACATTTTCCAAAACCTTATTTAAATCCATATCGTCTTTTCTAATTCTTTTAGCAATGATTCCATTTGTTTTTAAATAATTTTCAACACCTTGAATCAAAGATAAATAATATGTATCGCGCATTTCTTGTTCAAAAGAATACCACTGGATAACTGCCACTGTCAAAGCTTCATCATGATTTCCCTTACGTTTTGATTTAGGAATATAGTTTAATTGTTCAGCTGCTTTGATGACTTTTTCTTTCGTTTCTGGTAAAACAGTCAATGAATTATCATCATTTAATATTCGTGATACAGTTGCGATTGAAACATTCGCAAATTCAGCAACCTCTTTTAATGTAGCCATATTAACCCTCCTCAATCGATAAAACAGCTCTTTCATAGTATTATAAGTGAATTCTATCATAATTTCTAGATATTCTTTTAATAATCATTTCTCATTAAAATTATTAGTAAAAAAAGTTTAAATTCACTTGTCTAGAATTTAAACTTCTTTTAATCAGAATACTTCTACTGTTTATAGATATTTTGGCTGACCAATTAATTCAATCTTGTCACGATAGCAGCCTTCTGTTTCAAAAATAATAATTTGATTAATCCCTTTTTTTAAAAACGGACCTGGTATATATAGTGATAGTGTTGGTCCGGCCTCATAGAATCTGCCACAATGATGACCATTTACAAAGACCACACCCTTTCCAAAGCCTTCCAAATCAATAAAAGTTTCTTTAACTTCATCAGCTTCAAAAATATATTCATGGAAACCTGGGCCTGATTGATAACCATTTTCCCAGTTCAATAAATCAAGATGCTCAAAATTAAGACAGTAATGTTTCCATTTTTTGGTAAAATGGATATCTAAAATTACCCCATTACGGATTCCTTTTTGTTGCGTCTCAGCTTGTAACTTAGAACCATAATTGACCCGACCCATATTTTCCATTAATATCTTTAAATCATGAGTATCATTGCTATGTGTCGGTAAATTAATCTCATCACCAATTTCTTCTTGATATTGAGTAGCAATCTCTTGATCATCCAGATATATTTTTGCTCGATCACGTCCATCAATAATTCGCATCCGTAAATCATCAGTATAACTTTTAAAAGTATGTTGATAGACCACGTAACCATAATAATGATCTAACTCTTCCATCGTTAAAGGCCAATCAGACTGATGACAGGCAGCAATACAATCAAGCGTACTAAATAAAGAGACACTTCGATTTTTTATTATTTGACCATAATTTTTAGTTTGACGCCGCTCTGGTAAACGCTCTTTTTTTCCAGTGATTACTTCTCTCAATAAATGGTATTTCTCTGTTTTAGCACCATACTCAGTTAGAATCGCATCATAATCATATGAAGTTATTTGGGGCAAATCATGTTCTTTTCGAGCCGAACAGCCATTCATCCATCCAAAATTTGTCCCGCCTTGAAACATATAAAAATTGACACTGCCCAACGACAACATTTCTTGCGCTGAATTTACAAATTCTTGGGGATCTCTTTTAATTATTTCTTGATTCCAGCGATTAAACCAGCCATCCCAAAATTCCATACACATTAACGGTGCCGTAATTTGATAGGATTCCATGAATTTTTTTAACACCGTAATATTTTCTTTTGCTTGTGATCCAAAGTTTCCTGTAGGAAAAACTTTTTTTTCCAATAAAGAACCCGCATTTAAGGCTTCATGCCATGTTCCATCAGCTGTAAAGAGAGGTACTTCAATTCCATATTTTCTCATCATCTGATACACAGCCAATAAATATTCTTTATCTTCACCGTATGAACCATATTCATTTTCTAATTGAGCCAATATTATCGGCCCATTTTGAGTAATTTGATACTTACTTAATTTAGGTAATAAAATTGAAAAATATTGATCCAGACATTTAAGATATTGTTTATCATTAGTTCGTAAACGAATACGAGGATATTTTAACAACCATGCTGGTAAACCACCCATTTCCCATTCAGCGCATATATAAGGTGAAGCTCGTAATATAACAAATAATTCCAATTCCTCAGCTAGTTTCAAAAATGTTTCAATGTCTTTAATACCCGAAAAATCATATTTTCCTTGATATGGTTCATGTAGATTCCATGGTACATATGTTTCAACAGTATTGCATCCCATTGCTTTTAAATCCAAGAGTGTGTCGCGCCAATACTCAGGTACAATTCGAAAATAATGCACTGCTCCAGAAATAATCTTAACTTTATTTCCATTGATGAAAAACTCTTTATTTACTTCAATACTACCCAATATTATTTACCTCTTCCACTTATTTTTCTTCAAATTTAGGATTGTTTGCCAACTTAACAAACGGTAAATAAATAATTACAGCTAAAGCCAGATTTACAAGTGATAAAATAATTGCTCGCCAATCAAAACCAGTTGCAAAGAATCCATAAAGAACCGGCGGCATGACCCAAGTAACATTTTGTGTAACTGGTGCAACTAATCCTAATGCTGTTGCCCCATAAGCAACTGCTGACAATACAATTGGTGCCAACAGGAAAGGAATGAACATTAACGGATTCAAGACAGTTGGCAGCCCATACATAACAGGTTCACCAATATTAAACATTACTGGAGCTATACCTAATTTAGCTACTTCACGATAATGTTTATTTTTAGATTGCCAAAAAATTGCAATTAACAGGCCTAATGTTGCATACCAGACAAAGGCACCATATGATACACTCGTCCATAAATATGGTATTTCTGTTCCTTTTTGGAAAGCTTCAAGATTCGCCAATAATGCAACACCAAAAACACCTTCCATAATCGGTGCCATAACATTCCCACCGTGGATTCCAAAAAACCAAAATAATTGAGTTAAAAAAGCTACTAAAATAATAGAAAGCGGATTTTGAGAGAAGCCCAACAATGGTGTCTGTAAAATATCATAGATCCAATCAATAATTAATTGACCTGTCACCAAATTAAATCCATAAGTAATTGCTGCTACAGCATACATAGCAATAAAAGCCGGAATAATTGAAGTAAATGGCACCGAGATTGCCGGAGGTACAGAATCAGGTAATTTAATCGTCCAATTTTTCTTCATGAATTTACTATAAATCACTACCGCTAAAAAACCAATAACAATTGCTGTAAAATAACCACGTGAATTAATTTGGTTTCCTGGTAATAAGCCATTGATCGTTACTGATAAATTTCCATCACTAAAATTCAAGCCAGTGACCTGATTAATAATTTTCCCAATATCAGCACTAACACCCTCTAATTGAAATGTTTGAGTAATACTTGTTCCTAAAGAAATAACAAATGATGATAAAGCAACTAATCCTCCAGATAATTTATCTGTTTCGTATACTTTAGCGATATTATATCCTAAAGCAAAAATAAAGACTAAGGAAACAATTGCTAAACTCCCATTAAAAATCAAATTATTAATACTAATCAACCATTGAAATGCGTCAGTGATTCCTGTCCACCCAAATTCAGCAGGAAAATCTACAAAAAAAGCATTTAACAATAATGCGATCGATCCCGTCATAACCACAGGCATCGTTGCAATAAATGAATCACGTAATGCGACTAAATGTTTTTGTGAACCAATTTTAGTTGCAATAGGCAATAATCTTTCAGACATAATATCCATAAGTCTTTGATACATTTTCGTTCTCCTCATATATTTATTTTTAGATATTTGTTCATCGATGTTTTTATATCTATTTATATTATATAATTATAATAAAATAATGTAAATATTTTTTACTGATTATTTTACTTATTTTTTACTTAATTTTATTATATTTTAACTAAAATAATTAAATCTTATTAAAATTATACTAATAAATAAAAGCAAAACAGTAAAATAATAATTTTTTTTACTGTTTTTTACTGATTTTAAATAAAAAAGATGGAGCTAAAGAGTTTTTACTCAAATTAGAGCATAAACTCTCTAAAGTCCATCTTTTTATAATCTATTCACCAATAATACTTAATATATCTTTTTGGAAAACTTCTGTTTTTACACTCGCATCATCAGCATCATTACCTTTTATTGAAAAATAGAATTTACATTTTGGTTCTGTTCCACTAGGACGAGCCGCAATCCATGATCCATCTTCCAAATAGTATTTTAATACATTTGATTTAGGTAGATCAATAACTGTCGTAGTTTCATTTTCAATACGTTGACTACTTTGATAATCTTCTACTGCTAATACTTTATATCCTCCAATCACACTTGGAGCATCTTTTCTTAAATTATCCATAATTTCTTTAATACGTTTTGCTCCTTCAGCTCCGGCTTTGCTTAAAGCAATTTGCGATTCTTTAAACGTACCATGTTTAGCATATAATTCATTTAAAACATCAATTAGATCTTTTCCTTGATGTTTATAGAAATTACCAGCTTCTGCTGCCATTACAACCGCTTGAACTGCATCTTTATCACGAACGAAATCCTTAACTACACAACCATAAGATTCTTCATATCCGAAGATAAATTCTTTTTCTTTTGTTTTTTCATATTTACGAATCTTATCACCGATAAATTTAAATCCTGTCAATGTTTTTTCAACCTCAACACCATAAGATTTAGACACCAATTCACCTAAATCACTAGTAACGATCGTATTATACATTACTGCATTAGCTGGTAATTTACCTTGCTTTTTAAGTTCGCTTAAAATATATTCTAAATATACTGCAGCACTTTGATTTCCAGACATCAATACATATTCACCATCATGTTTAGCAACAACACCTAATCTATCACCATCAGGATCGCAAATTACAACGACATCTGCATCAACTTCTTTAGCTTTTTTAATTGCTAGATCATATGAGCAGTCAACTTCAGGATTTGGTGATTTAGTATTTGAAAAATCAGGATCTGGTGCACACTGAGCTAAAACCGGAATAACATTATAGCCTAAACGACTCAAACAATTTCTAACTGGTAGATTTGAAGTACCGTGTTGTGGTGAGAAAACAATTTTGAAATCTTTTTTATCCATACCGGGATTAATTTCAATTGCCATTACTTCTTGATAATATGCTTCATCTACTTCTTCACCGATCCATGTAATATATGGATAAGCTTCTTCATCGCTAATTACTTCTACTGCCAATTCATCTTTAACTTCATTTACATATGCAACTACTTGATCTCCCCATTCAGGAATTAATTGGCATCCAGTATCATCATATACTTTATAACCGTTGTATTCTTTAGGGTTATGACTTGCAGTGATCATAATCCCACCAGCACATTTTAAATAACGTACTGCATAAGATAATTCTGGAGTTGGTCTTAAACTTTCAAAAATATAAGATTTAATTCCATAAGTAGCTAAAACTTTCGCACTTTCAATTGCAAATTTGTAAGACATGTGGCGGTTATCATAACCAATTGCGACTCCACGTTCTTTTCCTTCTGGTAAACCTAATACATATTTAGCAAAGCCAACATTAGCCTTTCTAATTGTATAGATGTTCATTCGGTTAGTACCAGCCCCTAAAATTCCTCGCATTCCTGCAGTTCCAAACTCTAGGTTCATATAGAATGCATCCTCTTTTTCCTTTTCATTCATACTTGCTAACTCTGCTTTTAGTGATGGATCTAAATTTTCACAATTTACCCATCTTTGATATTCTTCATTGTAGTTCATGTTTTTCACCTCTTAATTTAATTATAACAAACCTGTAAAAAAATAACTACTTGTTTTATAAATGAAATTACTACAAATTAGAACTCAATTCCTTTACGCGCTTTTATTCCTTTATCATATGGATGCTTATGTTTCTTAATTTCACTCGAATAATCTAGAATCGGTTTTAATTTATGACTAGGCTGACGCCCTGTTAAAATTACCTCGTGAGTTTCTTTTAAGCTTACCAAGCAATCATACACTTTCCCTTCATTTAATAAATTTAAAGCAATTGCATCAAGAATTTCATCTAAAACAATTCCTTCATAACTTTCATCTATTTGTTCAAATAACTCATCTTCTAAACGACTCACCAATTTTATCATCTCTGGATCATGCATATCAATAAACATCTGAGGCATTTTAGCATACAACACTTTAATTCCACACTTTTTCAGCATCTTTATTTCACTGCTGTCACCGTCTTTCAAAAATTGTAGAAATAATACTTTTTTATCTGCCCCAGCCATTCTTAATGCTTGTCCTACTGCAGCAGTAGTTTTTCCTTTACCATTACCATAATAACATTGAATCATCGCTATCTCCTTATCACATCACCAACTACCGCATCTAAATATGCTAGTAACTGCTTTGCTTCTACAATCATTTGATATCCTCTTTTTCCAGCACTGAGAGCAATTTTATCACACTCATTAATTGAGCAATCAAAATAAGTATCAAATTTTTTCTTCATTCCCACTGGACTACAGCCTCCACGAATATATCCGGTCGTTGCTAATAAATCCTTCATATGAATCATTGCTACACTTTTATTATTAGATAACTTTGCCAATTTTTTTAAATCTATTTCCTCTAATACCGGTATACAGCATACTAAAAAACCACGGTTTCCTTTTAAAACCAGTGTCTTAAAAATATCTTTAGCCGGTATTTCAACTTGTGCAACAATATGTTCACCACTTAAATGATCTTCATCATATTCATATTCCTTTATTTCGTAATCAATCTTTGCTTGATCTAATAAACGTAAAGCATTAGTTTTAATTTTTTTAGCCATAAAAACCTCCTAACAACATTATTATCTTAATCCAAACATAAATTTTAAGCAAATAAAAAGAAGTCCGAGGACTTCTAATTTTCTTATTCAGCTACTTTTTGTTCTTTAATAACTTTTGCAATTGAAGCAATTACATCTTTTTCGTCATCACCTTCAGCTACGATTTCTACTGTAGCTTTAGTAGGAACACCTAAAGACATAACTCCCATGATTGATTTTAAGTTTACTTCTTTACCATTGTATACTAATTTAATATTGCTTGTAAACTTACTAGCTTGGTTAACTAAGATAGTAGCTGGTCTTGCATGTAATCCTACAGGATCAGATACTACGAAAGATAATTTTTCTGCCATTTTATGACTCCTCCTTAAAATTTCTATAAATCAATTATAACACCTAACCCCTTGGTTTTAAAGAACTTTTTACATAAAATTTAGCGCTTACAAATTATTCCCATATATTGCTAAAAATTTACCTTCTTTAATATAATCACATATATTTTTCAACGATTTTATTCATCATTTCCCATTTTGATTCCATATCTTTAACAAGCTTAAATTGAGTTCTACAACGATCAAGATTATGATTCTTGCGATGAATTTTGAAATAAATATCACCCTCCAAATAATCAGTTAAAAAACGCATTCCACATTCAAATGTCATAACCTTAGCCCCAATCGGTAATGCTTTGATTTCCTCTTTCGTTAATTTACCATCACAACCTTTGATAAAACCTTTAGCATAAATTTCAAACAACGCCATATCACATTCGATTTTATCTAAATCAATTTCATCTTCTGCCCCTGTACTGGCTCCAAATCGAATCGAATCACCAAAGTCATTGACTGCTAAACCCGGCATAACAGTATCTAAATCAATCACACAAATACCTTTATGAGTTTTATCATCAATCATAACATTATTTAACTTCGTATCATTATGAGTGACCCGTATTGGCAAATTACAATTTGTTAATACATTTGCCACATCTTCACGAGCTAAAACAAATTCAATCTCTGCTTGAACATCTTTAGCACGATTACAAATATCATTGGCAACTACTTCTTTAAAACGTTCAAAGCGAGCTTTAGTATCATGAAAACCTTTGATTGTCTCATGAAGTGTTGCTGCCGGATAATCAGCCAAAAGGCTCTGGAAGTGTCCAAAAGCTAATGCACTTTGATAAAAATCTTCAGCACTCTCAACTTGATCATAACTAGTTGCACAAGTAATAAATTTATATGCTCGCCAATATCCACCAGCTGAATCTACATAATATGGTTTATGATCCAAAGTATAAATAATATTGAGTGTTTCTCTTTCGGGATCACCCTCACTAGCAATAATTTTATCTCGTAAAAATCTTGTTACGTTAGCAATATTTTCCATCAATTCAATCGGTTTAGTAAAAACCGCAGTATTCATTCGTTGCAAAATGATATCAATCATTCCCATTCTTTCAATATCAAAAGTCAATAAAAATGTATCATTGATATGTCCGCTTCCATAAGGCTTTTTTTTCTTCAACACACCTTCAAATGAAAATGCTTCAACTACTTCGTTTAATAACTCTTCACTCACGATTGATCACTCCTTCCAAAGATGCTTAGGATAAACACCTGCATCTTTTAATTCTTTAATCGCCATTTGAATTATTGGTTTATCCTCACGATAAGTGACACCGTACCAGCGTTCTTGAGACTCTAGAACCGTAACTTCTACCTTATTTTGATCAAGTAATTTACTTACAACTGCAGGAATAAAATACTCACACTTTAACGGATTTTCTTTTAAACCGATTTCAAAAAAACTATTTATTCCTTTTTCTATCTCTAATAAGATACTCTTATTATATCCCCAAAGATTCATTGAAACAATTGTTCCTTTAGGCAGTTCAACCCAACTTTGACCATCATCCTCAGTATACTTTGCACCTGCACCATTTCGAACAATTTGTGTTCTTTCATGAATATCAACCAGCAGTTGTTTATCATTTACCTGACAAACACCCCGAGCCACATGACCATTTTCAGTTAATGTATTTTCAATATAATAACCTACCATTGCATAATTATATTTTACCCCATCGGGATGATTTAATAGAAAATCATAGATTTGTTTATACGCTGTAACTCCATAATAATCATCAGCATTAATCACTGCAAATGGCCCATCTATTAAATCTTTACAACTCCAAATCGCATGAGCAGTTCCCCATGGTTTCACACGACCAGCTGGTAATGAAAATTCCGCTGGAATATTAGCCAAATCCTGATATACGTATTTAACATTCATGATTTGCTCCATTCTATCTCCAATAACTTCTTTAAACTCTTCTTCGTTTTCCTTTTTTATAATAAATATAACAGTTTCAAAACCTGCTCGTCGAGCATCATAAATCGAAAAATCAATAATTATATGACCATCCTCATCAATTGGATCAATCTGCTTTAATCCGCCATAACGACTCCCCATACCTGCTGCCATAATTACTAATACTGGTTTATTCATTTTTATCCTCCTTTTAAAAGACCCACTTTCAAAGAAAATGAGTCTTTCAATTAAATATCAAGCCAACGCATTTCCATTGGTGCTAATCTTAATTTTTCTCGTAAATTTCCTTCTACATATAGATGGGTATCCAGAGCATCTAGTGAGTTATTAATAACTACGATCTTTCCTACCGCTTCAAAAGCAGCTACTTCAGCATTGACATTATCTACATAGTATTTTTTCATTTCATCTTCTTTAGCTGCCGCCCAATAGATTGCTCTTAATAATAAACGACAATTTTGCGGTGAATAAGGAAGTCCAGCTAAATAAACACTACGCCCAGCACCGTAAGTATTTGTAACTAATTGAGCAAACTCTTTATGTTGACGAATAATTTGATAGTTTTCACCATGTCCATAAATGCTAGCCATTCCTTCACCAAAATCAATTTCTCCTTCAATATCTTCAACAATAAAATGATTAGGATCAACTGTATTGTATTTATCATGACTTAATGTAAAGCCAACTTCCTTATCAACACCAAGAACATCACTTAATTGAAAGAATTTTCCCTGATATTGATAAGCGGTTGGTTCTCCAACCCCGATAAAACCGCCACCATTATCTATCCATTTTCTAATGGTTGTAAGAACCTCTTCATCAATCCAGTTTTCTGCTCCTGACCATGATGTGTAAGCCGTACCGGCATTAATAATTACTTTAATATCAGGATTAATTCCTTTTTTTATATCATCAAAATTAATAAACTCAACATCGATCGGCATCCCGCTTAAACATTCAATTATCCCTACATAAGAATAAATTTCACGATACCAGATAGCATGATGAACCTGATTATTCATCCAACGTCGAATACTTCCCCAACAGTTTAGTATTGCCACTTTAAATGGAGAGGTATAGGCTTTTGTTTCTTTTGTTAAATCATGAATTTGTCTAAATTCATCAACTACTTGGGTAATTGTATCAACAAATCCCGGCCATTCCACTGCCAATTTCAAATATCCTCCATAACCGATTCGATCTAGCGGACTTCTTAAAATAGCTCTTCTTGCTTGTAACCAGTTATCTTTTGCTTCTTTAATCGGATCACCACCCTCACAGAAAACATCAGGGAAGAAATATGGTAAAAAACGCCCTTCTGTATAACGTACGCCTTTAATATCGGAAATCATTCGCATCGTTACACCATTTCCTACAGAACCAACTACAGCATCCAAACCAATTGTTTCAAAATATTTACCATACGGTTCTGTTCCAATCCAATGATCACCCAAAAACATCATAGCCTCTTTACCATAACCATGAACAATATCAACTAATTCCTTAGCTAATTTACAAACCTCAATTTGTTGGAACTCAATAAAATCTTTAAATTGTTTTGATGGTACTCTAAATAATGAATTATGATATCCTTGATCAACAATATATTCAGCGCGCCATTTATAACCTGCCCATTTTTCAAATTGCTCTAAAATGTAAGGACTAACGCTTGCACTATATCCAAACCATTCTACAAATTTTTCTCTTTTTTGATCATCAAATGTTAAAGTAAATTGATGAAAAAAAGTGGTGAAACGAATTACATCAACATGTTTATTTTCTTCACAAAATTTCCGTAATTTATCTTTAACAAATTCCTTGGTCTTAGGTTGACGGACATCAAAGGTTAATTGATGCGGCGCATCTTTCCAATCATTTGTAATAAAATTATACATATGAACAGGATCCCAAATTAAAAATGCCAAAAAACTAACTGTATATTCATGATAAGGTATAGTCGAAATTGTTACTGCTCCAACTTCTTTATTAAATTCCCATTGATCAACTGCTACTACTTCACCAGTAGTACGATCAATTACTTCCCACCAGCGTTTAGGATCATCAATATCATTAACTTTCAGCTGCTGAGTATGAAAACCTTTCATTAACTCAATCGTTAAACTAGTATCACGAGCAGTATAACGGTCCGTTATCAAATATTCTTGTTGGATCTCGTCTGGATTAGCTTCAGCCCACTCATTATCTTTTCTTGTAGTATAATATGTTGCATATATTTTAGCATCCAAATTCATTAATTCTTGAGGCATGTCGGTCCCATCACAATCTCGAATTGCATCAGCCCCAAGTTTATTTTTTAATTCAATCGTTTGGTCAATTACATCTAAATCAGTAGGTAACGTTAATCTCCCGTATTTTTCCATGTCTACTCTCCTTCAATTATAGCTTCTTCACTGTCTATGTCAAAGAAATGCATTTTGTCCATCTTATAAGCAAATCTCCCAATTACCCCATTTGTCAGAGTTGTTCCGCCAGGGGCTTTAACAATAAACGGTTTTTCATCTTTAACCATATGGATATAACTTTCAGAACCCATAAATTCAACTACTTCTGCTTTCCCCTCAAAACAATCCTCCTGATGCTCATTAATGTAGTCATTATCAACACTGATATCTTCCGGCCTTATTCCCATTATTACCGTCTTGCCTAAATATCCTTTTTCTCTAAGCTGCTTAGCTCTAGTTGATTCAACCTTTAAACTAACATCACTCAGTTCAATAATAATAGCACCGTCCTTTTCATTAATTTTACCATTTAAAAAATTCATTTGTGGACTCCCAATAAAACCAGCAACAAATTTATTGACGGGATGATTGTATAAATATGCTGGTGATGCTACTTGTTGAATCCGACCATCTTTCATCACAACAATTCTTGTTCCCATCGTCATCGCTTCAGTTTGATCGTGAGTCACATAAATAAATGTTGTTCCTAATTGCTGATATAATTTTGAAATCTCTGTTCGCATCTGAACTCTTAATTTAGCATCTAAATTACTCAATGGCTCATCCATTAAAAATACTTTTGGTTCTCGAACGATTGCTCGCCCTAATGCTACCCGTTGTCTTTGTCCACCGGATAAAGCTTTAGGCTTACGATCTAAATATTGTTCTATATCTAAAGCTTTAGCTGCTTTACGAACCTTTTGATCAATTTCATCTTTTGGCTTTTTTGCTATTTTTAAACCAAAAGCCATGTTATCATATACACTCATATGAGGATATAATGCATATGATTGAAACACCATTGCAATATCTCGATTTTTTGGAGCCACATCATTCATCAATTTTCCATCTATATATAGCTCTCCTGCTGAAATTTCTTCTAATCCCGCAATCATTCTAAGTGTAGTACTCTTCCCACAACCAGAAGGACCAACAAAAACAATAAATTCCTTATCTGCGATTTCTAGATTAAAATCAAATACAGCTTGAACATTATTATCATATATCTTATCAATATGTTTTAAGCTTAAATTCGCCATCTTGTTTCTCCTTTACTTATAGCCTTTATTATATGTGTAAATTACTCCGATCAATCCAGCTAAGCCCACCAGTTCAGTCGCTAATCCTGTATAACCAACATTTTTTTGTCCAATAAAAATCAAAGCCATTGAAACTATAAATACAACAACCATGATAATTATTTTAGTTTTTCCATCCATAGTTTTCTCCTCTAATCTTTCAATCCACCCAAGGTCATTCCTTGTGTAAGTTTCTTTTGAACTATAATATATAGAATCAACGTTGGCAGCATAACTACTACTAATCCAGCATACATCATACCATACTCAGCCTTCCCCCGGGTTGCCTGCATCAAATTCAACAATCCTACAGGTAATGTTTTTGAAGTACTTGGTAATAATGTCAAGGCAATAATATATTCATTCCAAAATGCTAAAAAATTAAATAAAATTACAGTAATAATACTTGGTTTTGCCATGGGAATCATTACTCTAACCATTGTTTTATAATATCCACATCCATCTATTAACGCTGCTTCTTCATAAGCCTTTGGTAAAGTCTTAAAATAACCACTTAATAAATAAACGGTAAACGGAATAGCTGTCGCTGCGTATACAACAGCTAAAACAAAAATATTATTTAAAAAGAAATTTCCTCCGAGTAATTCATAAATAAAATCATCCCAATCTAATAACATTAAAAAGATAGGTACAACAATATAATTTACATTAATAAATAACCCTGCCATAAATAAGGTGTTAAAAAATCTTCTTCCCTTAAAATTATAACGCGCCAATACATACGCCGCTGGTAATGAAACGACTAATAAAATCACCAGTGCCATCGCTGTTGTTAAAATAGAATTAAGTAAATATTCTCCCATATTCGCTTGTTCAAATGCATTAACAAAGTTTTGCAAATAGATTCCTGCCGGAATAGACCAGGGATTTCCATAAAACTCAGAATTCTCTTTGATTGAAGCCATAAATACCCATGCTACCGGTACAATAATAGAAACCGCAAGAGTAATCAAAGCTACATAAATAAATATTTTATAAAGTTTATCACTGCTAAATAACTTTTTCATTTTCCTGCTCCTTTCTATAACTCTAACGTATCACGCTCTGTAGCACGATTAATAATAAAACTCAAAATAAATGAAAAAATAAAAACTACTGCGGCAATCGCCATTCCATATCCATATGATGCGTTGTTATAAGCTTGTTTATATAAATAACTTAAGACCGTTTCACTAGCTCCATCAGGTCCACCACTAGTCATAACTTTAACAAATAAAAAACTTAAGTTAATCGTCGAAATAATAAAGAAAGTTAAAGTTGTTCGGATATTATCCCAAATCAAAGGTAGTGTAATTGAAAAAAATTGTTTGATTTTCCCAGCTCCATCAAGTGCTGAAGCTTCATACAAGTGTTCGGGAATCGAACTCATCGAAGCCATGTACATAACCATATAATAACCTATAGCTTGCCATATCATTGTTCCTATGATGGCATAAATAACAATACTTTGATCTCCAAGAAACTTAACAGTTTCCCAGCTTTCTGGTTTAAATAACATTAAAACACTATTGATCATACCATTTTCTGAGGGATCATAGATTGCAGAAAAAATCGAAGAGATAACGACTACTGATAATATATTAGGAATATAAAAAATTACCCGAAAGAAATTTTGTCCTTTTATTTTTTCTCTAACTAAAATCGAAGCAAAAAGAATTGCTACAGCCATCGTAATTACAGTTACAACCGCAATAATCAAAATGGTATTTTGTAAAGCACGAATAAAATTCATATCTTGCATTAATAACACAAAATTATTAAATCCAACAAAAGTCTTATCGGCTGATAGCCCGCCCCATTTTAATGTTGACATCCAAAAGACATTAAGGGTCGGCAAAATCATGAACACTCCAAATAAGATTACCGCTGGGGCAAGGCATAAAATAATGAATCTGCGTCTTTCTTTTTTCTTATTCATTGCTGCACCTACTTTCTAAAATAGCGGTGGAATGACACCACCGCTATTATTTTATCAATTATTATTTGTCGTATTTTTTAACAGCATCAATCACAGCATTATACCATTCATCAACTGTTTTATCTCCTGTTACAACAGAATTAACTGTTCCATAAAGAATACCTTCAGCACTAGTTAGATCAACCCCTTCAATTGCATCAACAGATTTAAATCCAACCGTACAACTCTTAGCCCCATTATCATAAATTTGGTAGAATAGTGTTTTTTGATTATCAATTTCATTACCATCTTTATCTTTTACTTTTTCTGGTAAATATGATGAAGCAGTTGTAGTTGGTAAAACGCATCCAGATTCTTCAGCAAATAATTTTGCAGCTTCGTCACTGTACATAAATGTAATAAATTTTTTAGCCAAATCAGCATTTTTGGCTTTTGAAGGAATATATACTTGTTCAGAGAATGTAGAAGAATATGAATCTCCTTCTGCACTTACTTTTGGTAATGCCATAAATCCCCATTTGAAACCTTCAGCACGTGGTGCTTCAGACATTTCATCTGGCAACCAAGTACCATTTGGACAGAATAATGCTTTATTATCTAAAATTAATTGTTGATTTTTTGTGAAATTATCTTTATTAGCATTTGCAACCGTATTAGCTTCAGTATATTGTGCTAATTTTCCGACTATTTCAAATGCTTTTTTAGTTTCAGCAGATTGCCATGTTTTAGTATCATATTCCATTAACTTAGTATAAGCGTCAGCACCTACAGTTTCGTTTAATAACGCTGAGAAAAAAGCATCAAAATATCCAGTTGTTGGATAAGTGAATAAAGCAATTCCTTCTGCCTTTGCTTTTTCACCTAATTCCCACATCTCATCCCAAGTTGTTGGAACTGTCCAACCTTTTTGTTCAAATAAACCAGCATTATAGAATAAGCCGCAAGGATCATAAGTAAATGGTGCTAAATATAATTTTCCATCACCATATGGCTTAGTTGCAAATGAATTAGTAAATCCAGGGATAATTTTATCTTTAACTTTTACATCTTCACCATAAACTTTCATATCTAAAACATCACTGATTTCAGCGATTGCTTTATCAGAAATCATTGTATCTACTAAACCACCTTCAGATCCTACTGATAAATAAATCAAATCAGGTACATCTTTTCCTGAAGTAATTACCGGTCTTAAAGTTTCAGCAATATTTTTTTCTAAATTTAATTCAACTTTAACCCCTTCTTTTTTTTCAAAAGCCTTAACTACAGCTTCCCATCCTTTTGTCCCATAACCACCATTTAGTCCCGAAATTTTTAAAGTATTGGTGTCATCTGATTTCCCGCCACCACAACCAGTCAGCATCCCTGCTGCTAACGATAATACAAGGGCAGTACTTAAAATTTTCTTCATAATATTCGTTTTCCTCCTTGTTTATTATGATTAATTACAACTAAATTATATTTTAATGTAAGCGCTTTTACTAGGCGATAATTGCTTACTTTTTTATATATCTTGCTTTATTTTATTATAAAAATATAAAAATTTATATAAATTTGACGTTATATTAGTTATAATAAACTCGAGGTGAAAATTATGAGCAATGAAAGAATTGAATTTATCGAAAAGCCGGCATTAATTAATAATCAAGCTCGCTTACTATATGTTAGTAGTTCAAAATATGAAGGTGACTGGCATTCTCAGTTACACTCCCATCACTTTACTGAATTATTTTATGTAACTAAAGGATGCGGTGGCTTTAAAATCGGAGCAGACGAATTTAATGTTCAAGAAAATGATTTTGTTATTATCAACCCTAACACGATGCATACTGAAGTTTCTCGTGATCGAAATCCATTGGAATATATTGTAATTGCTATTGATGGGATTAGTTTTGAAATACCTGAGAATAGTTTAAAAGATTATATTAGCTGTAATTATGCTAATTATAAAAATGAGATTCTTTTTTACTTAAATTTAATGGTAAAAGAATCACAAGCTAAGAATGAACTATATGATGATATGTGCCAACAACTAATGCAAGTCTTACTAATAAATATTTTAAGATTAAATCGTATTAATGTATCTTTAACACAAGGTAAGACTATTCGCAAGGAAATCTTTATGATCAAGAACTACATTGATCGTAATTACCATAAAGAAATAACTTTGGATACTTTAGCTGAAAAAACTCATATGAATAAATTCTATCTTGCTCATGAATTTAAAAATGATGTCGGTGTTTCACCAATCAGCTATCTACTTCAGCGAAGAATATATGAGAGCAAATATTTACTTAGAGATACCGACCTATCAATTTCACAGATTTCAACAATTCTTGGTTTCTCCTCGCTTTCATATTTTGCTCAAGCATTTAAAAAAAGTACAAATTTTTCTCCTTTACAATATCGTAAAAACCACCAAAAATATAATAAATAAAAAAGTGCTTTTGTAGTGCCCCGAAAAGTTGGACACGTTAAATTAAAGTTAGATCTTGAAAGGATTGTTGTCTATATACAAGTGGACTCAATCCTTTTCTTTTTGTATTGATTCTCTCGTTATTATAATATTCGATATATTCACTCATTGCAGCTTTGAATTGTTCATGCAATTTTCTTTATCACTTAACCATTTTTGATAGGCTTTATGCTGTGACAATGTCATTCTTGATCTAAATGAAAGATTAATCCTTTAAGGTTTGAATAATAATTGCAAACTAAGATGTTCAGTTTTTTATTAATACATCGTCCTATACTGGCAGCTAAAGCTACTAACCGATAATTTTCTCTGTTTCCAACTCTATTTATCAGTTCCATTTTTTGTTCGATGGATAAAGTCAGCTTATATGTTCTAATTTTATTCCACTCGTTGAGTCAAAAATCCTTATGACATACACCCGATAGATCTTTTAGATATTCCCATCCTTATATTTTTAAATATATTTTAATTTAAATTTTTTACTATTCCGTATAAAAAGTGACCTCCTTTTTGATGTGTACCTTCTTTACTGGACAAACCAGTAAGGAGGGTACATATCATTTTGGGGGTCACTACATTTTACACTTTTTTAAGATTCTTTTCTAATAAACAAATACATTCCACCACTAATAATCAATGAAGATACTGTTAGTGCAATGACTGCATCATCACCTGTCTTAACTGATGTAATTGACTTATCAGCAGGTGTAGATGGTGTAACCGGAGCAGGAGCTGGTGTTGGTTCTGGCTGATCATTTTTAGGATTCAACATCTCATCATATTGAGCTTTAATATTGTCAATTAAGGAACCATTTTCATATACCCCAACAGTAAGGGCCGCTTGAACTGTTGCATAAGCATTGCCATAATCTACATCTAAACTAGCGCCAAATGAACCATCTTCTTGCATAAATTGTAATAATAGATCATATGGATTGCCTGTACCCTTATTGTAAGTACCATTTTTTACACCTTGAATATCGTATTCTAAAATTCCCCATACGGCACAAGCTTGACTATTACAATTAACGCCAAAGCCACTATAACCGCCATTATCAATTTGAATTGATGCTAAATAAGCTAAAGCTTTATCAATTGAAGCCTGATATGTATTGTTGCATAATGAAAGAGCAGCTAATGCCCATCCAGTAATATCAGGTCCACCCCAAGCTCCATTATAGCCCCAAGAGCCATCACTAAGCTGCATCTCAGTCAAGTTTAATCCTAGTTTATCAAGATTATAACTTTCATCAACAATAGCTAAGGCAAACATTGTATATGCAGTACTTGATTCTGGATTTGCTGACCCATAATCAACATTACCATTTTCATCAATTTTTGATTTTAATAAATCAATTAGATTAATCGTTGAACCATCTTTTAGTTTTAACTTAGCAGGATCTGATTTTATTGCCGCTAAAGCCATAATATTTTTAGCCAAATAACCAGCATCCATTTCTTCATAAGTAATTTCATCACCATAAGAATTTGTTGGTGCTTCAAAAGAATAGTTTAAAGTAAAATTATTCTTTTCATCTTCAACATCTAATCCTAAAGATTCTACAGCCAAAACGGCATCCAGTCCAGATAATTCATTGTTATTCAACCAATAGCTTTGAGCTTTGGCTAAAGTTGAAGATTGCGCATTGATTGGCACAATGCAAGCACAAACAAGCGCTAACGCCACAGTAAACCGCATTAATTTTTTCATTCAATTTTTCCCTCCGTTATTCCATATTTTATTTTTACCCTTTGTAAGATCTGAAACATCGTCTTACTAAGTAAAAACATAAAAATTATATTTGAAACAATATATATTAACGTCGTTGGTAATGAAGTTAATACTATTGCCAAATATCGTGTTAAATTAAAACTTGTTTCAAAAGCAAGAACTGACCATAAATCCATTACCATGGAAAAAGCAAGTCCACAAATAGCACTATATCCATATAATAAAAATTTATTTTTAAACAAATTTTTACTAAAAATTCCAGCTCCATAACCAATTATTCCCCATGCGATCATTTGGAATGGAGTCCATGGTCCTATTCCAAAAACAAAGTCTGATAATGTTGCTGACAACGACCCACACATAAAACCAGATGCCGGACCAAAAACTATCCCACAAATAATAACCATTGCAGTTACAGGTTTAAAACTGGGTGTTAACATAAAAATCGTTCTAGAAACAACTGTTAGGGCAATCATTGTTGCCAAAACCACAACTTCCCTTATTTTAGGTTTGCTATTTTCATATTTAAAATAAAATGGTAAACAAGATAATGCGAACGAAGCAATAATAATTAAATTATATTTTTCACCTTTATATAAAACAGTTCCTAAGATCGTTATTAAAACAATAACCATTAAAATAAAGATACTTTTTTTTATTTTCATAACCCTAAATCCTCTAATAAAACAACTTCAGAGTTATTATTTCTTACTATTTTATTAATCGTTGTAGTATAAAATAAATTATTACTAAAGAAATTTCGCATCGAGTCTACTGATTCCATTTGTCCATTAAAAATCATAGCAACTCGATCACTTATTTTAGCGACAAATTCTAAATCATGACTAACAACAATTATCGTCATATGTTTGCTTAAACTACGAATCAAACTCGCCAAATTATCTTTGCTCACTGCATCTATTCCTTTAGTAGGTTCATCTAATAACAACAATTGCGGTCTTGTCAGTAAAACTTTTCCTAATGCCAATAATTGCTTTTGACCACCGCTCAAATCAAACGGGTGCATATCTCGTAAATTACTAATTCCAATATTCTCCATTTCAATTTCAACTGTTTTTAAATTATTTTCTACTACTAATAATTCATTTATAACTTTATCGGTTATAAACAATGTTGTGGGATCCTGGGGTAAATAACCAATTTTTTCTACAACTCCTACTTTAGTTATATTACCTTGATACTTAACTAACCCTGCGATACATTTCAAAAATGATGATTTCCCACTACCGTTAGCTCCTACTACTGATAATATCTCATTTTGTCTAACATCTAAATCAAGATTTTCTAAAACCGTACTATCGTAGGCAAAGCTCAAATCACGAATTTTCAATAAAAGTCCAGTATCGACAACCTCCTGCTCCTTAATATCAAAATCATGATAGTCTTTTAGTGCTTCACGTGCTTGTTTTACAGTTAAACAAAGTGCATTAGCTAATGTTGAAACTCGTACATAATTAGGTAAAGCAGCTACAAAAACATCCTCTGTTAACATCTTTTTTACTGCCTTTTCAATTTGATCATCAATAACTTTTTGGCCATGATCAAGCAAAATCAAACGATTTGCAACATCCAACAAGCCTTCTAATTGATGTTCAACTAAAATAATCGTAATATCAAAATCATCATTTAGCTGTTTTAAAATTCTAATAAATTCATCACGATTAACTGGATCTAACTGAGCCGTAGCTTCATCAAGTAAGATAACACTAGGATTCATTACCATTACACTAGCTAAATTAACAAGTTGTTTTTCTCCGCCAGATAATGATTGTGTATCATTGTTAATAATATTTTGTAAATTAAAATAATTAACAATTTCACCTACTCGACGTTTCATTTGTTTTAAGGGGATTGCCTGATTTTCAAGTCCAAAAGCAATTTCATGCCAAACCTTATCCATAACAATTTGATCATCAGGGTTTTGAAAAACAAAGCCAATCTGAATATCTTTTTTTATTTGTTCGTCTAGTTCAATTGTTCCTTCAAGTGTTCCTGTCGGTTGTAAACTTGATTTTAACAATCTCAACAATGTTGTTTTGCCACAACCACTCTCGCCACAAATAACAACAAAATCCCCTTTATTTATTTCAAAGGAAAGGTTATCAATCACTTTTTCATTATCAGGATAAGTAAAACATACATTTTTTACTTTATACATTTTTCTTTCCTCCTAAATAAATTGGTAATAACATTAATCCTATATAAACTAGCATAAATAAACCATCTTGCCACTGTAAACTAAATTCTTGAATAAGTGGAAAATAATAAAAACTACGATAGCGGATTAAAAATCCTAATAAACTTATCATAAATAGTCCTATTATTACTATTAATTTTAAAGCATCATCTTTTCTAAAACTATACAGATGAAAACTAGTTCGCTTACCTTGTCCATAACCCCTAGCTTGCATTGAATTCATCATATCAAGCGATGATTCAAAAGCATATGTAACTAATACAACTATCATATTTCGGTAGTAACCCAACTTATTTTGACTGGGCATATTTATATTAGCCTCTCTAATTTTTTGATATTGATTTTTTAATTTACTAATCATATTCAAACACATCGATATAACTAACCCTAAGGTAGGTAATATTGAACCAAATAAATAAACAATATGACTATCTGTTAAGCATGTTTTCATTATGCGAAACCACAATAACATGCATGATAACAGCAAGCCAAATACTAATCCATAAAATAGAGCTTGTTTAGTAATCGTGACATAGTCATTTTGAAACCAAATATCAAATCCTTCCGTTACAAATAAAGGATTTGTAATCATTATAATAACCACCAAAACAACAGTATATTTCATATCTTTAAAAAAAGTTAGGTAATTAAAATAATAATCAATTATTATCGCACTAACTATCGACAAAATGATTAAATAATAATTTTGTTGAATAATTGTTAGAGTAATAACTGAAAGAAAATAAGCAAATAATACTACTGGATGACTATTTTTAAAAGGTTTGATTACTAATTTGTTTTTTATTATATTAATTTTACTGAGCATTTAAACATCCCCTTGTTTGCAAGTAAAACGCCATTCTATTTTATCACCATCTTTTAATCGATAAGAACTTGCACCATATTCAGGAAAATTACCATTAACTTTATACATCCAGCCACTCGATGAACCGCATATTTTTTCTTCAATTTGACCAATCCCTTTTACATAGAGCCCAAAACCTGAAGAAACAGTAACCAGTTTTATCTCATTTTCACTTGTTGCTTTCTTTAAAACATCTATTACGGTTGTATTTTTTTTAACTTTAAATTGTTCAGTACTAAGAATCATTCCATTAGTTGGGATAAATTGTTCATAACCATCTTTTAGATCATTCATATTATTTAAAATTGTTTTACAATCAATTGAAATGCTAACATTAATCATTTGATTATCATTATCAGCTGGCTTATTATTTGGAGAATTATCTTTATTACCAGCATCAGTATTAGCACCATCATTAGATGTCTGATTAGAATCTAAAGCAGAACTATTTGTTCCCTTATTATGCTCATCACCAGCATCTGTAGCGCTATCTGTCTGACTATTTTCACTTATGACTGTTACATTACCAGCTGCATCAATTGTTGCTGTCACCTCATTAGCCCATTGTTGTTCAGTTGATTCTGTTTTGGTTTTCACAATATTATTGCCCTTTGTTACTGTTCCACATCCAGTCAATAAAACCAAGATAAATACTAATGAAATTTTTAAATATTTTGACATAATAAAAGACCCTTTCTAAAAAATGGCGCACAAAAGGATCACGTTTATGTAGAACTACTCTATCGTCCGTAAAGTGTATCCTAAGATAATGGCAAGTATTCCGGCTTAGATTCATCGTCTTAACACCTTCCCAGTTTTCACCAGTGGTCTATCGTCTTAACTCCTCATTACGGCGGCGGGACCGCTCTTGCTTCTAACAAGATTCCTTATTAATGTACAACAACCATTAAATATGCGTTATTAAATTACTTTAATTATACAATAAAGAATCAAAAATGGAAGTTAAACTTCCATTTTTCGACTAATGATCTGATTTAAAATACTAGATCTTTAATTTTATTATCTCCTGCCAGCATTATTGGATGAATAAAAATAACCTCATCATCTTTATTAACTATTTTCTTCAATCTAATTTAAATAATCTCTAAATAACTCATCTTGATAATTTTACCGCATTGTATTAGCTACATAACTTGCATCTTTTGTTTATTGATCATACGGTGTGACAAGTGATACTTTTCTTAACCTTGCTTGATATTTGATTTAATTACTGTTTAGCCATGTTACTTCATGAATTTAATGTTGTATATTAAATTCAATAATATAATATTCTAATTAACAATTCTTTTAGTGTCGAGATTGGAAGTATACCTACCTTATCAGCTCCTAAATCTTTTTAGATTTAAAGCCTTTTTCTTAACAATCATAAAACCATCTCTTTTTATTCTATCAATACTGTAAAAAATCCTTTAATACAATTTTAAATATGAATTTACGACATTTTTTTAAGCGTTTGCCCATAATCAGTTACCCATTACTCCTCCGGCAATGAGATTCTAAACAGCTTAATATCCACTTCATAACAGCAGTACATATTATTTCTGATACGTGAACCAACATCGTTACAAAAAGCAATAATTTTCTAGTCACAGACTTACATATCTCAATATGATCTTAGACAACCCTGCCAACGTTATAAACACCTTCTGTTCATAGCGCAGATAAAACTCTCCTAAAAAATTGTCTGGTAGTTTAATTATCATTTTCCGTAATAATTAATTTTTCTCCATAAAAAAAGGTTAAATTGAAAATTTTTTTCAATTTAACCATACTCTTATAACTCTTTTTTTCTTGCCACTACCATAAAACGATGAGTCGTTAATTCAAAATATTTCTTATCTTTGATCTGTTTCAACACATGACTATAAAAATTCATAAAACGATCTTGAGTAATATCAGCTTTAGTGATTCCTTTCATGAACTGAATAAATGATGCCAGCGTGTCAAAACGAACATACCCATGTTCTTCCACACTATCAATAATCTCCAAACCAATGTCACTCAATGTCTGACAACTAGCCTCACGATCCCAACGACCATGTAACTTAAAAGGTAAGAAAATATTGATCAATTCTTTATAATTATCACTACCCATTTGATTAACAATAATATACCCACCTGGTTTTACGACCCGATACAAATCATACTTATCATAATTAGATAATTCATTAACAATGACATCGATTCGCTCATCTTTAAATGGTAATTTCCCTTCATTTGTTAATTTTGTTACTTTAACATTGCGATCAGCTAATTTTTCTTCAGCTTTTTCATATTGAGCTTCTACAACATATGTAAGTGGTGGTAAATGTTCAAAAGCAGCAACATATTCTCCCCCATCAAATGAGATAGTCGCTAAATGAGTGTCATCATTAAAATAACGGGCGGCAATCTCATGGCTTGAATAAGTTGGTAAACTTTGCTGTACCAGCGCATTAGCTGTTTCATTCATCGCTTTGGCAATTTCTGATTTCATCAATAAAGCCTCATTGATTTTCTTCCTAAAACGGATTTTATTGTAATAAAATCCAATATACTGGCTAATCCCATCACAAATAACTCCAACTGCGATAAATCCTAACATTTCAACAAACCATTCAGTTGTAAACATCGCCTGAACTGACGCAATAGCATAACATATCACACACATAAAGATAATACTTTTTGTTCGAGTATACTTAAACGGTTCATTTAATTTAGTATACCAGCTTAAAATACTTTTCTTTTGTGCCGTTCTACCTTCTAACTCACAAAAAATCAATTTGATTGCTGTCAACATTACTGCCAACGAAATAAGCATGTAAATATAATATTCCATTTCTTTACCTCTTATAAATTTTCTCGCCTTTCAATGAATAATAAGCATCACCATCAACTGTTACAAAATACCCTTTTTCATTGAATTCTAAATCACCTTCAACTGAGAAAACCACTTCATTTTCATTCATATCATAAATATAACTGCTTCCACTCTTGTTGAAGATACCATAAACTACATCATTATACACAAAGGTTGTCCCTTCGTCCATAAAATAGTCATTAATTACTTTATTTCCTTCTACATCAAATACTTCATACTTACTGCCAGTAGTATATCCAGCATAATATTTTTCACCTAAATACATAATTCGTACATATTGTTCAGATACTTTTTTGCCTTTATTATTAATTAAATAATATTTATCTTCTTTTTTAGAAACGACAGCAAGATTATTTTCATCAAAAGCTTCAGCACTCTTATAAGATTCCTTTATTGCTTCCTTACCATCAAAACCATAATATTGGTAACCTTCATCACGCACATACACCGGGAAAATCTTACTCTTTGTAAATGATGCCATTGGGTCTAACTGAATCCCATTTACCTCTATTTCTTTACCATCATTAACGAATTTATGTGGTCCGTAAATCATTTCTTTATTCTTTACAACATAATTTTTATAGTTACGATAGTAACTGTTTGATGTTACTGTTTCACCATCTTTGTTAAATAAATATGTAGTTTGATTTTTTACTCCAATAATATTTTTTGAATTATCATAATATAAATCATCTAATTCAAGTGTTGTAGTAAAAATTATTTTTCCTTCTAAATCCAATGCATTGATCTCATGAGTTTTACGATTATAAAGCAAATAACCTTTTTTACTACTATGATCCATCAACTGATTATTGCCACCAATCTTGATTCCTTCAATATGCTTTTCATTAACTAAATTGTAAATAGATGAGGTCTTTTCAAAATTAATAACCGCATAATCACTATCAACTGTATATGCACTTATAATCTTCTCCTTACTCTTTTTTAATACCTCACCATCATTATATAAAACAATATATTCTTTACCTTGATGAATAACCGGTAACCCGAATAAAGAAATCTCTGTTTTTTTATCTTCCTTGTATAATTCTTTTCCTTCACCATCTAAAATACTAATTTTTTCATTCTTATCATAACCAACAATCATATTTCCAATTGATTCTAGTTTATCATATTTTCCTAATTTGATTGCTTCTTCACCATCACGAAGAAGATATCCATACTTTTTATCCTTAATTACAATATAACCAGAACTTCCAACTTCTTCATACTTATCATAAATAAATTCAGTCTGCTTATCACCTTCATAATCCATAAGCGCATATTTTTCTTTATTATTAGCTACAAACAATGTTTGATCGTTATCTATATTTGAACATCCTGTTAGCATTAAAAATGCTAATAAACCAGCTGTAATTTTTTTCATTTTTTTCACTCCTTCAAAACAAAATAATTATAGCATGTTTTTTGTCGATAAACCACAAACCTTTGATGATAATAAAACAAAAAACGATAATCTAAATTATCGTTTCTTGCTTTGGATATATTTTTGGATATTATATTAAGACTACTCAATAACTAATGGTTCTTCGTTATTTACAGATTTACCATCTTTTGTAGTCGCAACGTAATAAACTGATGAAGTTTCTGGTGTATAATATATTTGCAACGTATCAACAGTTGAAATTTTAACTCCCTGTGATTTAACGTCCTCTTTTACCAATTTTTCAATATCAGTTGCTGTTACGTTTTTCCCATGATATTGTACTTCTACGATTGCTTTCATCTTTAAATAATTCCCCCGTTTCTTCTTGAATCAATAATATCATATTCAAGCCAAATATGCAAATTTTATAGTGTTAATCATCATTTTTTAAGAATTAACGATAAAAATATTATCTTTTTTTAGAAAATTCCTACAAAGTTTGTCTAACAAAATTGAATAAAAAAGAAAAAACAGAAAATCGAAATTTCCTGCTTTATGAATTATTTTGTTTTAAACGGTTTTGTTGTTTACGTGCTTGTTCTGTTAAATAACGTTTTCTCAAACGAATGTTTTCAGGTGTTACTTCAACTAATTCATCATCATTAATATAATCTAAGCAAGCTTCTAAGTTAAATGTCCGAGGTCTTTTTAAAACAACTGTTGAGTCTTTTGATGAAGAACGGGTATTTGTTAGTTGTTTACCTTTTGTAACATTAACTACTAAATCATTGTCACGACTATGTTCACCAACGATCATCCCTTCATAAACATCAACACCAGGACCAATAAACATAACTCCACGATCTTCAACCCCACCTAAAGCATAGGCTGTAGTTTGACCATTATCTATCGAAACTAAAACACCAAGTGATCTTTCTCCAACTGATTCACCTTCCATTGGGCGATATTCTAAGAATGAATGAGAAATAATTCCATAACCTTTTGTCATTGTTAAAAAGTTTGTCATAAAACCAATCATCCCTCTTGAAGGAATTGTATATGTGACACTTGTTTGTCCTTCATTACTAACCATATTTTCAAGTACACCTCGACGATATCCTAATGATTCTATAACATTACCAATACAGTCATCGGGTGCTTCAATATTAACTTCTTCATATGGTTCACAAAGTACACCGTCAATCTCTTTAATAATTACTTTTGGTTTAGAAACTTGAAGTTCATATCCTTCGCGACGCATATTTTCAATTAATATCGACAAATGCAACTCTCCCCGTCCAGAAACGATCCATTCTTCACTGTTAGGAATTCTTTCAATCTTTAAAGATACATCACGGTTAGTTTCTTTAAATAAACGTTCTTCAATTTGACGAGCTGTTACAAATTTTCCATCTTGACCTGCAAATGGCGAAGTATTAGTACCAAAAACCATTTGAATAGTTGGTTCATCTACTTTTAATAATGGTAAAGCTTCTTCTTTTCCCGTAGTACATACAGTCTCACCAACACCGATATCAGCTAAACCAGCAATCGCCACAATATCTCCAGCCCCTGCTTCTTCAATTTCAATTCGATGCAAGCCAATAAAACCAAATAATTTTTGGATTCTAAATTGACTGTGTGAACCATCAGCACGAACACAAGTTACGCTTTCATTAACTCGTATTTTACCACGTTGAATTCGTCCAACACCGATTCTTCCCACATAATCATTATAATCTAATAAAGCCGGCTGGAATTGTAATGGTCCTTCTTCATCAACTAATGGTTCTGGAATCTCATCAATGATCATATCAAACAAACAGTCCATACTTGGTTCTTGAGTTGATAAATCAGGGTCCAAACTAGAAGTTCCTTGTAATGCTGAAGCATAGACAGTCGGGAATTCTAACTGATCATCATCAGCTCCTAATTCCATAAATAATTCTAATACTTCATCCATTACTTCCTGAATTCTTACTACTGGACGATCTACTTTATTAATTACTACGATTGGTTTTACTTTAGCTGCTAATGCTTTCTTTAAAACAAAACGTGTTTGAGGCATTGTTCCCTCATAAGCATCGACCACTAATAATACCCCATCAACCATATTCATGATTCTTTCAACTTCACCACCGAAATCGGCATGACCAGGAGTATCCATAATATTGATGCGATAATCCTTATAATTGATGGCTGTATTTTTAGCCAATATAGTAATTCCACGCTCACGTTCAATGGCATTACTATCCATTGCACGTTCTGCTATTTGTTCATTATCTCTAAATGTACCCGATAATTTTAATAATTGATCTACAAGTGTTGTTTTACCGTGATCGACATGGGCAATAATCGCAATATTTCTTATCTTCATTTACTCAACCTCTCTTATAACTTCATCATTATATCACAGAATTGTATTTTGTCATTATTTTTTTTAATTGATATAAAAATGGGCTTAAATAGCCCTTAATTTCATTTTTTGTCATTGAATTCAATCAACGATGATTCCCAATAAACTAGCTAAAGCGATTGCCTGATACATATCAACATGGATTCCTTTTAAACTATAATCATCGATTCTAATTCCCTCAATATTAGTGGTCTTAAAGTCCATCCCTTTTAAGCTTGTTTTAAATACCTCTCCAGCAATAAAACTAACTTGTTTAAAAACAAGATTTTTAACATTCACTTCCATAAAACTACTTTCATCTAATGTACTATCATTAAACTCAACACAACGAATATTTCCAAGACTAATATTCATATAGCGTCCTTGTACTCCCTCAAATAAAAGATCTTGTAAAGAACAGTCAATAAAATTTAGCCCTGTCATCTTACAGTTAATAAAGTGACAACGATGGATACTAACCTTATTAAATTCTAAATTTGATAAATCACAGTTTTCAAAAATACAATCTGTTATATGAGTATTAACTAATTCGATCATATTAAAATCAATCTTAATAAATTTACATTCCTCAATCGTTAAATTTTTAATTGGAATAACTTGTTGAGGATTTTCATTAAATAAACACTGATAATAATTATCTTCTATTTCATGAAATGAACACTTATTTAAATCATGAATTACCGGCTCTCTTCTTTTCATCTTACACCTCACCTGATTATTATAAGCATAGCTTATCTTTATTGTAAAGATTCTTTGTATATCATTTTAAACTCCCAGCAAATTGTAGTATCCTATAAGTATAAGGAGGTGGTTTAATGAAACTAGTTGAATTAATTACAACACCTGAATGTCAGCATATTTACCAGCGTTATTTTAAGATTGTTGCCACCCTTAAACCACCGCATCAAATTACCTCAAAACAGATTTATCAAGAGATCGTAGCATACTACAATGGCAGTATTCAAAATGTTTTAGATATTTTATGTTATGACGAAATCGTTTTCTTACAAAATTTTGAAAAAACCAAAAGTTATCGTAAAGATATCCCTACAATCAATACATTGATCAACAAATGCTTACTAATTAAAAATCCTAATAATAATAACTATTTAGAAATCCCTGAAGACATAAAGATAAATGTTATTAATGCTGTAGAACAAGCGGATATTGACAAGGTCATTCAAATAGATCAAATCAATGAATTATTGATTGGTATTCTAGCCATTAGAGGTATTATTGAACCACAAGAATTAGTAAATATTTATCATAGTTATGATCCTTCACTTTCACGTAATGAAGTAAACACTCATTTAGATACAAATCACTATCTATTTCAGCATTACTTTATTTATCAAGGGGAAACTGAATTATTATTAGCTTATGAGCCATATCGGCCGATTATCCAAAAAATTGAACAGCTCCAAACATTAGTAAAAAAAACTCCTGCGGCTTATACCGCCAAACAATTAAGAACGATCGCTAAATATGGCTTTGACTTAAGTGAACCAGCCATCACTAACCTCTATGAAGCAGTCGAACAAATTGATAATCTTTTTGTAAGAGAATTATTTAGAGATAGTATTATGCTTTTTTGTCAAATTCATGGTGACCTTAACGATTTGATTTATATGATTAATGAATTAAAAATTACAAATAATCAAGTTATTGAACATCTTGAAAAGAATTTACGTGCTGCAGTTCCTTTAATTCATAGTGCTGCTTTTTATGGATTATCCCCGTATGATTACTATTTGACAATCAACAAAGATTCTTATTTCAGTGAGCAAGAGAGTTCTACCTTTTATCAGCTGTATTTAAGTTTATTAGAGTATACTAACCAAGTTTTTAAAATTACAGATATTTCAATGAAAAATCTTGATTATATTGAGCAAGATGATTTTTCTCAAATTCGAACCTTACTATTTGATAATCCAAATATAATCGACCACTATATCAGTGAAAATCCTGAGCACCTAACCAATTATGAACTGACTATTATTAATGATTTTAAAGCTGGCTTTATTGATGACTTTTTAATTTTAACAAATCTTGATGACTATACGCTCGTTAGTAATGAAACTGGTGTTTATGCTATTTATGGGCTTGTTAATCATCTTAAAGAAATTTATCCTAATTCAACTTTGCCCCAGGTCTGTAATTTAGCACTGCTCCCCTATCGACACAAGATTGTATTTGATGGATTGTTAGAAGATCGCCAGTCTATTTTACCTCATAAACAAATTCGTACATACAGCCATGACGATATAATCTACGAACTTCCGCATACGCTCTTAAACTAAAAAACCCATAACGGGTTTTTTATTCATTAATGATTCGATTACTAGCTAAATAAGTCGCTAAATAATAACCTCCATATACAATTACAATAAAGATCGTCGTAACCAAGATGTTATCAGCGATATTAATGCTGACCATCAAACTAATAATATAATTTATTTCTTTTAGTGCAACAAAACTATGAATTAAAGCTACGATTAATGGAAACATAAATGTGATTCCAATTTGAACTAAAAGGCTTCTATTTACCATTGGTTTACTTGCACCTAACTGTCCTAAGATACGATAACGTTCTTTATTATCAGAAGATTCTGATAATTGTTCAATTGCTAACACAGTACCACTTGCAAGTGCAAATACAATTCCTAAATACAGTCCAACAAAAGTAAACAAAGCACTCGTTCCAATTCCCGATTGCCCTAATCCAATCCGGGTAAAACTAATAACTGTTGGACTGCTTTCAGTCCTTAACTGTTCATTAAAAGATTTAAGCAAATCTTGGAATTGTTCCTCACATTCTTCCTTATCACCTTGATAGTCTGCCACTAGATAAGTTAAATAACTTTCTTGTTCTTCCACATATTTATTTGCAATCTGGTCATTTACAACAACAAACCCTTCATTGCCGCTATCGTTAGTAATTGCCAATTCTACTGCTTGATCCGTATTACTTTGAAGCGTAGTATCTCCTATTTTGATTGTACTATCGCCAGCTAGAAACTTATTATAATATTCAAGTGCTACAGGATAAGTTGCTACTAATTCATATTGATTATTAGCCAATTGTATTTTTTGATCTTCTTTACCATTTAATTCCATGATTTTATTAAAATCACTTTCTTTGATTACACGCATCGGTTGATTTTTTACTGCTTCTATATTAGTATAAGCATTATCTTTTGAATCAATAAAAATACCTTGTTTTAATCCTTGTAAATTAAGATAATTGAACTGATAATCCTCTTTGATGATTTGTTGATACACCGGTTCCTGTTTAAATCTTTCAATAATTTCAGTATTACTAGAAAATACAGTAACATCACTTGGGCTATTTCCCTCATAAGTAGTGTTCATTGCTGAGGCCATCGCTAAAGACGATGATAATATCCCGATCGTTAACAATAACATTAAGGAAATAACTGTTGTAGAAATAACATGTGTATTAATCTTATTATTTACTTGTTTTAATACAAACATATTCAGACCATTATAATAAGTCTTTTTGCGCATTTGAACAACTTTTAATAAAAAACCTGATACTGATAAGAAAAACAAGAAAGTTCCAATCGTCCCCAGAATAATCATGATCAAAAAATCAGAACCCACAACATATAAAGCGCCATCATACAATAACTTATATGCGTACCCAATCAAAACAATAGAGATAATAAAAATAATAAAAATTAACCAGCCATTTTTTATTTTAACCTTTTCATTTTTGCGATTTGCATATAATAAATCAATCAACTTAAATCGATTTAGTGTGATAATATTGAAAATCATTACAATAATATAAATAAATCCAAAATTAATAATCGCTGATAAAAGTGCTCCACTAGAAAAAACAAATGTAAATTTGGTCATATCAGCTTCAAACAATTTTGCAGTAAAAATTGATAACAATTGAGATAAGCCAATTCCTAAGAGTAAACCGATTCCTAATGAAATCACTCCAACAATAACTGTTTCAAGTACTAAAATCGTAGATACTTTTAACTTTGACATTCCTAAAGTCATATAAATACCGATTTCTTTTTTTCGGCGTTTAATTAAGAAATTATTTGCATAAACAATTAAAAATCCTAAAACTACCGAAACAAAAACCGAAATATATGATAAAACATTTACTAAAGACTGCACAATTTCCATTGTTGATTTGCTAATTGACATCATTGCTGTTTGACTATCAATCGAATTAAAGATATAAAATATAGCAACAGCAATAACTAGTGTAATAAAATAAATTGAGTAATCTTTTATACTCTTTTTAATATTTCTAAGTGCTAAACTAAATAACTTCATTTAGTTCACCACCTAATAATGTTTGAACATCCATAATACTATTAAAGAACATTTTACGAGAATTATCACCTTTAACAATTTCGTTAAAGATTTTACCATCTTTGATAAAGATTACTCGATCAGCATAACTAGCTGTAAATGAATCATGAGTAACCATCAAAATTGTTGCATTCAATTTTTCATTTAACGCATTCAAACTATCTAATAACATTCTTGCTGATTTACTATCAAGAGCTCCAGTTGGTTCATCCGCTAAAATCAAATCAGGATTAGTAACGATAGCTCTAGCACAAGCAACTCTTTGTTTTTGACCACCAGATAATTCATATGGATACTTTGATAAAATTTCTTTGATTCCTAAAGCTGCTGCAACCTTGTTTACTTTCTCATCTACTTTTTTATAATCTGATTTTTGAATCGTTAAAGCCAAAGCAATATTTTCAAATGAAGTCAATGTATCTAAAAGATTAAAATCTTGAAAGATAAAGCCTAACGAATCCCTTCTAAACTTTGTTAATTTATATCCCTTTAGTTTAGTAATGTCAGCATCCTTTAAATAAATATGACCACTAGTAACTTTATCAATCGTTGAAATACAATTTAGTAAAGTACTTTTCCCACTACCACTAGCCCCCATAATGGCTACAAACTCACCACCGTTAACATCGAAACTAATATTATCGACAGCCTTTGTAATGTTGTTTTTATTTCCATAATATTTTTCAATTTTTTCAATTCTTAAAATTTTTTCCATTTCTCTTCACCTCAACAACTATTATAGCCGTCATAATAATTTCTACCATCGAATAAAATAACATAACCTTACATTATTGTAAGGTTATGTGTGAGCTGTACGGAAAAACCAAAGTTACTACCGTACCATGTGAATTTGAATCTATTTTAATTTCATGATTTAATCGATAACATAATTTTTTACATAAATATAAACCAATTCCCGTACTCTTTTGTTTAGTTCGTCCCGTTGTTCCCGTAAATCCTTTATCAAAAACACGATTCAATTCATTTTCTAAGATTCCAATTCCATTATCTTTTATCATTAATTCAACACGATCTTTATATTGTTTTGCAAATAGTTTAATTATTGGTGTTTCATCAACATATTTAATTGCATTATTAATAATCTGATTTAAAATGAACTCTAACCATTTTTTATCACTAGCAACATCTATTTCAAGATTCTCTAATTCAATTTTAACATGTTTATTGATTAAATCTTTTTTATTACGTTTAATTACTGAATTAACTAATTCACTAAGTTTAACATCTTTAATTAAATAGTCTTTTTCAACATTCTCACTTCGAGCATAAAAGAGTACTTGTTCAACATAATTATCTATCTTTATGAGTTCTTCTTTAATACTCTCATTAACTGGATTTAGATTATTTTCAATAATCATTTGACTTGTAGCTACAGGTGTTTTTACTTCATGACACCACATCTCAATATACTCTTTGAGTTCACTTTGTCGATAAATTGCATCATTTAAATGTTCTTTCATTGATTTATCAATTTCATAAATACAGTTAACCATAATTTTACCATCTAGAAAATGAGGATTTCCAATCAATTCAGTAATAAGATACTTTTCATCAAGATGATCTAAGATTCCTATCAAATTATTATAAAAATTTCTACGCCGAAAAAAATTATACATTAATACTACTACAAATGAGCTAATGAGCAGAAGTGGAATGTAGACTACTAAAAAAGTTGGACAATTAAAAACTGCCAAAATCAACATTACCAAACAAGTCACAGAAATCATTACTGTAACCGTAATGATTTCATCTTTTAAATAATCAAATAATCTCATAAAATGATATACCCCTGACCACGTCTAGTATGAATTACATCATTTAAACCAATATCCTCTAACTTTTTACGTAAGCGATTAATATTAACAGTCAATGTATTATCATCCACAAACATATCACTATCCCATAAATATGCCATTAATTCTTCTCGAGATTTAATTTTCCCACGGTGCAGTAATAAAAAGTAAAATATTTTTAACTCATTTTTTGATAATTCAATCACTTTATTTTTATCAATAATACTACTTTTAGATACATCTAATTTTATCTTTTCATAACTAATCAAAACATCACTTGTAGGCTGTGTTCGTTTTAAGACCGCTTCGATTCGGGCCAATAAAATTAATGGATTATACGGTTTCGTGACAAAATCATCAGCACCATAATTAATACACATCAATTCATCCATCTCATTGTTGCGACTAGTTACAATAATAATTGGTTTACTTGAATTCTTACGATATTCTTTGCATAAAAACTGTCCATTTACATTGGGAAGATTAATATCCAATAAAATTAAATCCCCATCAAACTGATTCATTTGTTCTAAAGTATTTTCAAAAGACTCAATTACTTTAGTCAAATATCCATTATTATTTAAATATACTTCCAGTTCTTGGCGCAATTTAACTTCGTCTTCAATAATCAATATTTCTGCCATTATTATGACCTCCTAGATACAATTATACACAAGTATAAAATAATAGCACTTAAGTGCACTGTTTCGTAGTAATGCTAATAATTACCAATTTACCATTTTCTTTAACTGGCGAAAGATTATAAATAGTTTTAGCCTTAATAATCTGCTTTTCACAAGTTTTAAGTGGATGATAAAGCGTCTGTTCTTCCCCAGTTTCAACACACTTTTCAATTGCCTGATGAATTTGCTTTTGAACATCCAAATCGACGCTCCGATAGTACGTACTAAGAAAATTAGTAACATTTATATCATCAATATTTAATATCTTACGGTATGCTTCATTAATAAATAGCAGCTGGGGCTGAGACTCATATGTAAACATCAATATTCCATCATTCAATTTTTCCATAACACGATTATATGTTAATAATATGCTATCTAAACGATTAAAAATTTTCTCTTTATTTAAATAGACATTTATCCCCTTTACTAATTCTTGTAATGCCCAAAGTTCATCATCGCGCCATTGTCGATAATCATTTATCATTGTAAAAACAATACACCCGATAAATTCACCAATATCATCGTTTAGACTAATGATAACAAGTGTCTTTACTTGATTATCAAAGAAATTTTTATTAATTTGTTTACTAAATTGATTACCTTCATTTTTATTAACAACAATTATTTGATGCTCCTTAAAATATGTGACTATTTCTTGAAGCTCTGTCCTCACTATTGAGAAAGTATCACTAATCTCAAGCTCAATCGACTCATCTTGCCATGCATAGACAGAACGATAATTGTTTCCTTCTTCTAGTAATAACGTAATCCGATCAAGTAAAAAATCATCCCCGATCTCTGCCAAAATATGGTTGATTGATGAATCAAAATCAGTTGACTGCTCCATTACTGATAAAACATTCATCATTTGTTCATTAAGCTTTTCATCTGAAATAACACGACTTACACCAATACATATTTTTGGTTTGTTATCTTCATCATAAATTATTCTTCCTGTATCTTTAACCCAAGTATAACCAGAACCATGGTTAATCATAAAACGTCGATAGATAACCTTAAATTCCTGATTACCATTGAAAACAGTCTGATATCTTTTTACATCTTTTGAATGTACGATTCTACCAATACTTACATTGTAAAGATAATTGGGAATTTCCATCTTAGCTAAATTAGAACCATTTTCCTTTGTTGGAGTATCAAAAACAATCATATTATCACGCTTAAAATCATATTCGAAAACTTGAGCATTTAATTCTAATAGTGCCTGTCGATACCAATCTACTTCCCCTTGCTGATAAACAGTCGTTAAAATATCATCAATATTAACTATTGCACTATCCTCATCTTTAGTATCACCTACTCCGATGACACCATTTTCAACCATATAAGCAATTTTTGAAGCACTAGCTGGTTTAGCAAAACGATACCCTTGAGCACGATTACAACCTAGTTCTACTAAAAAATCTTCTTGGCGTTTGGTTTCTACTCCTTCAGCAATTACTTCCATATTAAGGCGTTTCGCCATTTGAATCACTGATTTTAAAATCTTTTCAGCTTTATTATTTTTATCAAAATGTTCCAAAAACGCCAAATCAATTTTAATTATATCAAACGGCAATTCCTTTAAGATATTCAACGATGAAAAACCACTACCAAAATCATCCATTAAAATAGTGAAGCCAAGTTCCTTTAACTTTACTACAGCCTCAATCATTTGATTACTATCCTGCATATATGCCGTTTCAGTAATTTCTAATTGAAATAACTCAATCGACAGCTCATATTCCGCTAAAAGTTTTAAGATAGTATTTCCTAATTCCGGATCATATAATTCAATTCGAGAAACATTTACAGATACAGGTAATAAGACATGTCCTTTTTGGCGGGCAATAACCATATCTTGACATACTTTACGCCAAATTACCCGATCTGCTTTAGAAATAAAACCATTCTTTTCAAAAACTGGAATAAAGGTACTTGGTAACACCATTCCTCGAGTCGGACTCTGCCAACGCATCAATGCCTCATAACCAATATATGTCCTCGTTACCATATTAAATTTGGGTTGATAATAAGGAATAAATTCATCATTTTCAAATGCACGATCCATTTCATCAATAATTCTCTGTTCTTCTAAAACTTGATCTCGAAGTTCATCATCATAAGTTGCATAGCTGGTATTGTATTTATCTTTTACTTTTTTTATCGCCATCATTGCCCGATCACACATATTATTGACTGGTAATGATAGATCATCAATATTATAATAACCAAAACTGACTACAACCTTGATTCCAAGATCAAAGTTACCAATGTCTTCATTCATTTGTTGAAGCAACAGGTCTTCAATATTCGCTTGATGAGGAACTACGATTGCAAATAAATCCCCACTTAAACGTCCAATTAATCCGCCAAGTTTCTTCATCCGCTTAACTCCCGTGTTAGCAATATAAATCAATAGTTCATCACCGACACTACTACCATAAATATCATTAATAATCTTAAATCGATCAATATCAAAACAAGCAAGATCATAATTAATATCTTGGTTTTGCGTAATTAATTTTTTAGCTTCGCGATAAAAAGCAGTACGGTTATAGATCTTGGTTAAAGTATCAAAATCAGCCATTATTCTATATTCATTATCTTCGGCCCGACGAATTGCATTATTGATTCGTAATTTAATAATTGCTTCATTATAAGGCTTAACAATTACCTCACTAACTCCTAAATTTAATAAATTAAGAAGATTTCCCGTAAAGTTCCCACCTACGATTAAAGGGATTTGAATATTATCAATATTTTTATAACTAGAATACTTTGCGACATTAACTTCAGTCGCATCATCTAAGTCCATAATAATAGCAACGATTCGATTATCATTAAGGTTATCAATAATATTTTCAAGTTCACTACATATAACAATATGATAGTCACTACTTAAAAACTCCTTTAATCTTAAACAATCATCACTATCTTTTATAACGATGATAATTGTATCCATAATATCTTCCTCCCCAAATCAACCATTAGTAGTATTCTAGCATCATTGTTGTAATTAAACAATCTATTAGCTATCCCCATTTTCTAATTCAATCTATCAGTTTTTCTTTGATTACCCCTGTATAGGCCCGATATCCATCATCATTAATGTGAAGACCATCAAGATAATAATTTTCAACTGGTTGGCCCTTTTTATTGCAAAGTGCCATAAAAGGATTAATCAAAGTAACATAATCATACGGAATAATATTTTTATACTCTTTAAAGACCATCTTTAAGGTATCATTACTGCGTAATCCTTGCTTTGTTGCTTTATAACCATGAAGCATTTCTAAACATGGTAATGGTGCTACAAGATAAATTTTAGTATCCAAACAATTATAATGAATAATTTCGATTGTTTCTTTAACATTTAAAGCAATATCACGGGGGCTCTCCATGACCGTATTACCAAGATCATTTGTTCCAATCATCAAAACCACGTTTTTAGGTTGATATTTGATAACCCCTTCGTCGATGAAATTTAAAAGCATTCCTGAAGTAATCCCCGCTATTCCACAATTATATTTAGTCTCTATCTCAGGATAATACTTGTCCAGATCACAATACTCAGTAATTGAATCCCCATAAAAAACAGTTCCTCCAGGAGTTATATTTTTATTTTGATTAATAATTTCTAACATTCTTATTAAAGTAAATTCTCTTAACTGATAATGGTTAGTTAAATATTTCATATTTTCTTTCACACTTATTTCCTCCTGAACATATTTTAGCATATAAAAAAAGAAAAGCCTTAAGCTTTTCCTCCTAATTCATAAATTTGTTTATTTTCTAATTTAATCACCCGATCACATCCCGTCAATGAAGAAGGTCGATGTGACACAATTAACCATGTCTTATTTTCAAATTGTTCAGCCAATGTCTTCAATAAACCTTTTTCATTAATAACATCTAAACTACTTGTTGGTTCATCCATAACTAAAAAATCAGGATCAACTAATAAAACCCGTGCAATTCCAATTCTTTGCTTCTCACCACCTGACAATCGATTCTGAAGTTCTCCCATCATAGTATCGTATTGTTCTGGTAAACTAATGATCAATTCATGAATTCCTGCCATTTGAGCAGCCTTTACGATTTCTTCTTTTGTCGCCTTTGGTTTTCCTAAAGCAATATTAGCAGCAATAGAATCATTAAAAAGAAAAGTGTCTTGTTCAAGTGTTCCAATTCGTTGACGTAAATCTTGCAAAGAGTATTCTTTGATATCTATACCATTAATTAAAATTTGACCACTTGTAACATCATAAAAACGTAATAACAATCTAATCAAAGTTGATTTGCCAATTCCACTTTCTCCAACAAGACCAATTTTATCTTTAAAATTAATGGTAAGATTCATATTTTCAATAATTTTTCTATTAATTTCAGGATAGCTAAAACTTACATTAATAAATTCAATTTTGTCGATATTTTTCAATTCTTTAGGCTCAACAATTTCATTTACGACGGGAACCATATCTTCCAAATCAAAATAGCGTTGTGCCGCCGCATAAGTTTCAAGTAAACTTGAAACTACAGTCGTTAATGATTGCGTCGATGAAAATGAAGCCGAAACTAAAAATGATAAGATAATAATTCCGGTTGTATCAATATTTCCTTTTAAAGCAAGATATGAAGCTACTGCAATTACAGCAATTCGAGCAAGATAAATGAAAAACGTTGGCGTGGAAACAACTAATTGGCGGTGATAAGCAAGTTGATGAATTGAACGATTTATATTGCGATTAACAGCTTCTAATTCTTCATTACGACGTTTTCCATAATCAAAAATTTGAATTTCTGATAATCCATATACACTATCTAATAAAAATATTTTTAATTCTCCTAACTTTTGACGATAACCAATTCCTATATTACGACCCAGTTTAATGGCTAAAATAGGAATAATAACACTAATAATTAAATAGATTGGTAACAGTGCATAGACAAAGAGCATATCAATACTTCCTGCAATAATCAAAGTCACTAACGGAAGTAAAATAACGGTAAATAATGGCCCAATCGTATGTGCAAAGAAAAATTCAATACTTTCGATATCAGCAATTGCAATTGCCATGATATCGCCATTATTCCGTCCGATCAAACTCCCTGGTGCCAACTTGCGTAAAGTTCCAAACATGTCAACTCGCATTTTAGCTAATAATTCATACGAACCAGCATGTGAAAAATATCCTTCAAGATAACGACAAGTAACAATTAAAATTCCACTTATAATCATTAAAATACAATATGTGACGCTATTGGCATATTTTAACTTTCCGGCAACACTCAAAATAAAAGCAGCTCCAAATCCCATTAGCCCCATTTGAGAAATATTTCCAATTATACTGACAATTGTAGAAATAACAAAGAATTTTTTTAATGTGGCAGCAATTTTCAATAATCGTTTGGTTAAGGTTAATAATGATTGTTTATGTTCCATAATCTATCCTACCTTTCCCGCTGCTTCTAAAGCTTCTTGTTCTTTTACCAACTGATAATATTCACCATGATATTTTAATAATGCTTGATGATTCCCTTGTTCAACTAATCTTCCTTGATTTAACACAATGATATTATCAGCACGTTGAATTGTCGATAAGCGGTGAGAAATAATAATTAATGTTCTAGTTAAACCAAGCTCATTAATACATTGCCAAATCTCATCTTCACTATCACGATCAACACTTGAAGTTGCTTCATCAAAAATTAAATATGGAGCACCACTTAATAGAGCTCTGGCGATTCCAATCTTTTGACGCTGCCCGCCAGATAATTTAGCACCACTATCACCCAAATCTGTCGATAAGCCTTCTGGCAAACTTTGCAACCATTGATATAAATGCACTTGTTTTAAAACGTTTAATAATTCACTTGTTGAAGCATTTGGTGCAGCCAGTTTCAAATTTTCTTCTAATGAACCACTAAAAATACTAACCCGTTGTGGTACCATAACAATATTTTTTCTAACTTCTTCAGGCGTTAAACTAAAATAACTTTGACCATCAAGAAATAAATAGCCTTGATCTGGGTCAATAAAACGCATTAGCATACTTGCCAACGTACTTTTTCCACAACCACTCTTACCTACAATTGCAGTTGTTTTACCTTTTGGTATTTCAATACTTAACTGCTTTAAAACTTGGCGCCTTTGATGATAATTAAAAACAATATCTTTTACTATGATCCCCGAATAATCCTGCAAATAAGCTAAAGTATCCTGACTGTATTTAACCGCTATTTCGTGAGCTGTTTCAGCCTCACTCTTATGAATTCTTGAAGCATCTAAATTTAATATTTCATCTACTTTTATTGTTGCCGCAATCCCTGATAAAGCATCATGAGTCGCAGACATCAATTGTCTAATTGAACTAAAAAAACTATATGACAACATTAACAATAAAACTGCCTGTGCTAAATCAATCGTTCCTTTAGCCAATTGTGAACAGCCAATTACTACTGCCAGAATAACACCTAAATAAATTAATCCATCTGAAACCAAAAATGATGAAAAGTTCATTTTCATAATCGACATTGTACTTTGATTAAATGTATCCGCTTTTCGCCTCAAATTATCATGTCTACGTCGATCTTGATTAAATAATTTCAAAGTAACCAAACTTTTTAAGCTTTCTAAATAATAACTTGTTAAATCTTGAAAACTAGTCCAATATTCTTTCTTTAATTGATCAATCATTTTTCTAAAATAATTATTTACTAACGGTAAACTTAATGAAATAATCAGTAGTATTGTCGCTACTAGCAGCGAAGTATCTTTTAACTGAAAAAATAAATAAACTGGCGCAAAGAAACAATACAGCAAACTTGGTAAATACTTAGTGTAATAAACCTGCATTAGCTCCACTCCATCGCCAACACTACTAATTGTATTACTTGCTCCAATCCTTTCAATTTTACCAACATCTAATTGAAGCATTTTTTCAAAAATCTCTTTACGCAAATTAATCCGTGCTTTGGCCCCACAGCGATATTCGGCTTCTCCAGTTAATAGATCAGCTATTAAAATCAAACATGAAGCAATCAATGCACTGATTATTGCTGCCAGCAACTGCTCTTGTGACATTTTCGGATGATATAAATCACTTAAAAAGGATGAAATAGTTTTAGCAAACATTACTGTTCCTACTAATGTTAATATTTTAAGTCCGGTAATTATTGCAATCCAACCTCTAATTCCTTCGGACATTCTAATTAATGTTTTATTTATTAACAGCATAGTACACCTCCAATGTACTTATGTTACTCAAGATTTAATAGTGTGTCAAACTAAAAACAAATGTTTCGAAAAAAACTAGGAAATTTTAAAATTTCCTAGTTTCCAGCTAATATAAGCTCTATTAAAATCATCAGAGCCCCTTTTTTACTAAACCATAAATACTCCTTTAGGGGCTTGTTTAATTTATTATTTAATATGTTCCATTTTAATAATAATATTGTTTACATTCATTGAACCATTACGAATCGCCAAGTTAATAATAATCAAAGAAATTATGATTATTATTAAAGCAATGTATGAAATCACAGTAATAATCATACTTATTTTATCTACAAAAAATATGATAGCTATAATAAGAGAGGAAATAATTAATAAATTTTTTAGCCATATTTTTAATCGATTAATTTGTTTAGTCTGATATTCTATTTCTTCAAAATATGCTTTTTTTACTCTTTGATCCATTTTAAGTTCTCCTTTTTAATATGTTAATCCCGGGTTAAAGAATCCAACCAATACTCCAATAAGAGCAATAACCACTAATAATAACATTACTTTGATTGGTGACATTTTCTTTTTAGACAATAAATACCAACATAATAACACGAATAAAGCAGTTAAAAATCCAGGATAAACACCATCTAACGTCTTTTGTAAATCTAAAAACGGTTCTTTAGCTCCAGCAGCAGTCATCGAAAAACTTGTTTTTACACTAACCCATGTAGCTGCTACTGCCCCAATCACAATACCACCTAACATTGTAATTGATTCTCGTAAAGCTTCTCCTTGAGGTCCAACTAGAAAATCTACAGCTTTACCACCCAATTCATAACCTTTAAAATATAATAACTTCATTCCAAAATAAGCAAATAAATTCCAAACAATAATATAGAAAATAGCCCCTAATGGTGAACCACCTGTAGACATTCCCATTGCAACCCCTAATAAAATAGGAATTATCGTTCCAACTACTAAAGAATCTCCTATTCCTGCTAACGGTCCCATCAATCCTGCACGTAATCCATTTATTGTTTCATCATCTACATCTTCAGCACCATTAGCACGAGCCTCCTCTAACCCCGCTGTCATTCCAACGATCACGGAACCTACTTGCGGTTCGGTGTTAAAAAAGGCAGTATACGTTTTAATGGCTTTTGCCCGAGCATCTTTTTTATCATACAATTCTTCAACAATTGGTAACATTGAACACAAATAGCCAAATGTTTGCATATGTTCTTGAGAAAAACATGTTAAATTCCCATAATACCAATTATGAAAAGATTTGGTTAGGGTCTTTTTTGATAATTTCTTTTCCATCTTATATATCCTCCTCGTCATCATCAACTACAGCAACTGCGACTTTACCAAGTGTCAACATTTTAATTCGATAATTGATCAATGCGAACATTCCCGCAACAACAGTTGCAGAAACTAAGTTAATTCCTAAAGCAGCTGCTAAAGTAAAACCAAAGAAAAATGGAATAAAATCAATTGCTTTAGTAACGATTTGTTTTAATAAGATTGCAATTCCGACACATGGTAATAATGAACCGACTGTAAATAATGTTTTCATTGCAACCCCATCCATTGGTAAATAGGTTTTTATCAAGTCAACCATCGGAGCTCCCATTTTACACATGATCATCGCAGGAATAAATGAACATAAAATATGAGAAATCCAAGGTAATACCATATCTACTATATATAATTTTTTATAATCTCCATTTTCTACTGCCCGCCAGCCAATATGCTGCCATGCTAGATTAATCGTTGCAGTACCATAGAATAAAACTGTTCCTAAAGTTCCAACCATTGTTCCAAATGATGTTGCAAGTGCAGCTCCGTCACTTGAGGCAGCATCTAGACCATAGCTTTTAATTGCAATCATAGCAAGTGGAATCCCTATATAACTTACTGCCCGTACATCAGCCGAAACTGTTCCCCCTGGAGTAACAAGAGCGATATAAACTACTTGCATTGCAATCCCTACTAAAATTCCAGTTTGAATATCACCTAAAATAATTCCACAAACTAAACCACCAACTAAAGGTCGACCTAATGTGTAGTTACCAAATGATGTTCCCCCTAAACCTGGCATACTTGATAAGCAAGCAAATAATCCAAGTAAGGCGGCTTGAATCCAACTTATTTCCATAATAAAAATCCCCTTTACATTTATATTTTAATAACCAAATTTACTTTTGAAATCATCCCATGTCCCAATCGAAACGTCTGGTAATAAAGCAAATTTTATTGTATAACCAGCTTTATGGATACGTTCAAACGCATCAGCCTCCGCTTGAGTAATTGACTGGTTATTACCTAATTTAGTAGCCCCTTCACGATCATTACAAGGTCCTACAATAACAGTTTTAACACCAGGATCAAATCCCTGATCTACTAAAATCGTACACATATCAATTGGATTTTTAGCAATCAAGAAATATTTTGTGTCACTATCTAAAACTTTTTGTGATTTTTTTGCGAAATCTGCTAATGTCCAAACAAATGTTTTCTTACCACTTGCTGCTTTATAGGCAGCTTTTAAAACATCATTAGTTGCTGCTTTATCATTTACAGCAATTAATCCATCACAAGGATATTCTCTAGCCCAACGCGTACAAGTTTGACCATGAATCATCCGATCATCAATTCTTACAAATGAAACTGACATAATCTTCTCCTCCTAAATATCATCATCTTCATCATTTGTTTCTAAAACAAATTGTTTAATTGCACCTGTTGCCTCACTCGTCACATTTGTAATTAAAGCATCAGTATCTAAAACATCTTTCATTAATATTGTTGTTAAAGCTAATGGTAAATTCATTCCCCCAAGTACTGTCGTTTTATCAATCAATCCTGATTGTGCCAATACATTCATTGCAGTTGATAAAGGTGAACCACCTATGATATCAGCTAAAACAATAATTTCACTTTCTTTAGGAATTTTAGTGATTATCTCAGTAAAGTCTATAGCAAACTGATCAGCTGTAATTCCATCTTTTAATCCTATTGCAATTACATCATCATGATTACCTGTAAGCATTTTTAAAGAATCTAGTAACCCTTCAGCGAAGTTCCCATGACTAACTAATATTACATATTTCATTTTTAATCTCCCTTTCTTTTGACATCTATATCTTATCAAGTAACCCCTTTCAATACATCTGAGCATTGTCATTTCTTTTCATAAACAAATGTCATTTTTTTAATGACATTTGTCATAATAAAAAACGAATAGTCATACTTGCTACTCGTTTAAATAATTAGTTATTTCTTTTTGTAAAGCAGTTAATGAAGTATCTAAATCCAGATTGTTTTGAAGTGCTTGATTAATCTGATTATCAGCAATCTTCATTGCTGCCTCATATTTTCTAAATCGCGTATTTGTGGTTGGATACTCCATTACCTGGCTTAATACCCGCATATCAATTTTACTATCACCAAGCGTATCTTCCTCTAACAATTTCAAAACCTGTTTAGATTCGGTCACCTCTTTTAATGGAGATACCCCTTGACTATATTCATAAATATCCTGCTGTGAAGCTTGACTATAAGTAAATTCTTTTAATAGTTGCCAAGCTAACTCAGGAGCACTAGTTCGCATCGACATCCCCATCATTAAAGATGATAATTGTGTTAAATGTTGCTCAGAACTTTGAGGCATTTCAATCACATCCCATTCAAATGTAGAATATTTACTTACTCGATAAGGATAAGGCTTATATGTTCGATATTGAGAAAACTGCATTGGTGCAAAAGCTACTTTGCCTTGATCGAAATCATTGGAAGTAATATTAAAGCCGCGATTTAAAGCATTCAGTTTTTCAATAAATTGAATAGCACTTTTTACTTCGTGATTATTAAAATCACAGGTCGTTCCAGTTTCATTAAATAACTCTATTCCACTAGCATAAATAGCGTTGATCCATTCATAATTATAACAGCCGTATTGATCGATAATTCCGTCATTATTACTATCTTTAGTCAATTGTCGACAGACATTATAAAATTCTTCTAGCGACCAATTGTCCTTTGGAAGACTGATTCCTTCTTGTTGTAGCAAAGTTTTATTTACAAACATTAAAGTAGGATTTACTTCATAAGGCAAAGCATATTGTTTACCTTGATACTGTCCTGCCTGATAAGTACTTTGATAAAATTCATCACTATTAAAATCTTGATCATCAGTAATGATCGAGTCTAAATTTTTTAATGCGCCTAATGCTGATAGGGAATTAAAATCTTCATTTAAAATCATGTATAAATCAGGCTCAGCACCAATTAATAACTGATTTGATAACCATAAAGAATAATCTTCCTTAAGAATTCCACTTTTATATTGAACTTCAACATTGGGATGCTCTTTTTCAAAACGGACAATTATTTTATCAATCATTTCATAATAATCGAACGTAGGAACATCCCAATTACTTCCCGCAAATATTCCGATTGTTAGAACTTTCTTTTGATTGTGGTAATATATTAACCCGATTCCCATAACTAAAACTAAGACAATAATCATTATTTTATTCTTTTTAATCATCGTCAAGATCCTTTGTTGTTTGACCTGTTTGGACTGCCCAGATAGCTAACTGAGTACGATCACGAAGTTCTAGCTTTGATAAAATAGAGCTTAAATAATTTCGAACGGTTCCTTCAGATAAAAATAATTTTTGAGCAATTTCCTTATTTGATAAACCAAAACCAACTTGTTGAATTACTTTCCATTCTGGTTTATTTAATTCCCTAACATTATCATCATTAACATTGATTGCATAATTAGTATTTGCCATCTTCGAAAAAAGTCTAAATACTTTTGTCGCAATATCCGGATTGATCATTGCACCTCCAGAAACAACAGTTAAAATAGCCTGATACAATCCATCCATTGATACTCCTTTTAAAAGGTATCCACTAGCTCCAAATTTTAATGCACTAAAAACAAAATCATCATCATCAAATGTTGTCAAAATAATTATTTTAACATCCGGATAGGCTTCTTTAACCATCTTTGTGCAATATACCCCATCCATTCTTGGCATTCTAATATCCATTAGAATAACATCTGGAATATTTCGTTTTAGACTGTCTAATACACCAAAACCATCTTCTACTGTATCGATCACTTGTAAATCTTCGTGTGTATTTAAAACAATTTTCAATGATTCCCTAATTAATTCTTGATCATCAGCGATTAATACCTTAATCATATCGTTCCCCCTCTTTCATTGGAATTGTAACCTTAACTGTAAAACCTTCTTTACTATAGTATTCTAAACGTCCATTTAAAATAGCAGCCCGTTCTTGCATTTGTTTTAACCCATAACCTAATTTTAGATCATCGCAGCCAACTCCATTATCTGCAATAACAATTTCTAAATCAGATACCCTTTGGTAAATATTGATTTCAACCTTTTTAGCTCGTCCATGTCTTAATGCATTTGTAATACTTTCTTGAACAATTCTAAAAATAATATCTTCTTTAGTATTTTCAAAATCAACTTTATCTAACTGATAATCAAGCATAATCTCAACCTCTGAAACATCGCTAAATTCTTTAATCATTTTTTGAATTGCTTCTTTTAATGTGTGCTCTTCTAAAGCTCCGGGCCGCAATTTATTAAGTGACCGCCGGACATCACTAATCCCCTCACGGACAACCTTAGAAACAACTAAAAGCTGTTGTTTAGTTACATTAGGATCGATATCAATCATTGCAATACATGCATCAATTCCAGCTGCAATTCCTGTCAAAGCATGACCGAGTGTATCATGAATTTCTCGTGCCAGTCGTTTTCTTTCATTACTCTCGCCAATTTTTTCTGTCACCGCAGCATAATCCTTCAATTGTTTATTAACTTCGTTGATCATAGAAAGTTCTTTTGAAATATTCTCATTTTCTCTAATTTGATTTGCAATATAGACAATTAAAAACATAATAAACAAGACTAGGTTTGTTGATTCAAGAATATTTTTAGCTATTAAAATCGCAGTTTTCGTCGCGGCATCATAAACCTGTATATAGCTGTCTAAAGAAACCATTGGAATTATATTAGAAATAATGTCATAGTTAGATAACAAAAAAATAATTAAAATAAACCCGATAATAACCATTGTATTGCGCCCATTTTTGGTATTAAAAATTATATCTGCAAACACTAATAAAGCTATTCCATTATAGCCCATATAAAGATTATAAATAATCCAGAAACATAAAATTATTTCTAATCCATTACAAATGACTCGTCCATTTCGAACTTGAAAATTCTCAGATTTTCTAATGAACATAATCATTACCAACAATGCAAATCCTATAATTGAATAAATAAATACTTTAGTCGGATTCTTTGGTAAATATGCTAATGTATCTAAAAAATCGCGCCCCATCAAATTATTACAAACATATTTTGTTGAAAATAAAATAATACTAGCTTCAAATAAAATAATAATAAAATTGATTATGATCATCATATTTTTAATTGACGATACAGAGCGATACTCACTGTATTGCATCATTGCCACCCCGTTAACTCAAAGTTAGAAATATTATCACGGCTAATCAACTCTACTGGTACTTCTATTTTCTTTTCAATCTTCTTATTTTCTAATAACGCTTTCGCTTTTTGATAAGCTAACTGTCCCATTTTGACAGGTGATTGAGCTGCTGTTGCCTGAATCAGTCCAGTATTGATCAATTCTTTAACATCAGGCGAACCATCGACTCCATAAACTAAAACATTATCTATTTCCATTGATTCAATCGCTGCCAATGCTCCTAAAGCACTACGATCATTTAATGCCATAACAACATCTACAGCAGGAGTTTCTTTTAGCATCTGTTTCATCGTTGGCATTGCAATCTCAATTTGACCATCACAGTCAGCACGATTTATAACTTGATAATTAGCATTACTAGCAATAGTATCAAGAAATCCCTGAATACGTTCTACCGCAGACTTTGCAGTAGCATGCTCTAATAAAATAATCTTAGCATGATCTCGTTTACTCATCATATCTTTTGCACATAAAACACCTGCATCATAATTGTTAGAAGCAATTGAACAATTTACTAATGACTCATCATAAATAGGGGCATCAACTACAATAACCGGAATCTTAGCTTTTTTTGCTGCTTTTAATCCAATTTCTATTTTTTTAGCATCAATCGGATTAACAAAAATCGCATCAACACGCTGGTCAATCAAATCTAATATTTGTTCATTCTGCTTATCAACATCTAAAATTGGATCAAGTGTAATCAAGACATCTCCATTCGCTTCAACCGCTTTTTTTATCTCATTATTAATCACTTCAAAAAATGGATTATTCATCGTCATATAGGTTGCCCCAAAACGCTGTTGTCCTACTGTTGCTTTAAAATCTGGATAACTATAAAATCCAAAAATCATCAACGTAATACAGAGGCAAAGAAATACCATCATTTTAACAATTGTTTTTTGATTATTTTTGATTTCCATAAATTCCCCCTATTTCTTTATACATTACATTTGTAATTATATAGTAACTGCTTTCATCACAATTTTAAAGTGACAAATGTCATACTAAGAAAATAAAAAAGTCGTAACCTGGTCACGACCTCTTCAGATACCTAAACTATCTGATAACTATTTAGCTCATAGTAAGTACATTGAATTTCTGTGTCAATAGATATTTCAAGGTTGCTACTATGATCATATATACGTGTTGTAAGTGCATATTCTCCATCATTGAAAAATATTTCTAATGATGAAGTATCACTATAAATCGTCATATTTGATAGATCATCAATAACGATATGTCGTGAATCACGACCATAACCACTTGCACCCATTGAAAATGTCAACAAATTACTGTGATAATCAATAACTGCATCATTTCGTAATGTTAGAGTAAAATCACGATTATTTATCGGTAAATATAACTCATATATATTGCCTTTACAAGATATTTTTTCATGATTAGACAAATTAATTATTTCTTTAGCTTTTCTCAACGATTTAGTTTCACTTATTGGTAATTGATATACTTTATTATTTTTAAAGGTTAGCTCACGTGGAAGCGTAAAAGCGTGTTGCCAATTATATTTGGTTGTTGGATTCGTATAAGGGACATCGGGCATCCCCATCCAGCCAATAATAATAGTTCTTCCTTGCTCATCAATAAATAATTGTGGAGCATAATAATCAAAGCCATGATCAAATTCAATAAATTCACTTAATCTATAATCTTTTTCAAGATCACCGTTGATTAAATAATAACCGTTCTGATATAGATTCTCATAATCATAACCTGCTGTTTCTACTCCTTGCGGACAGCAAAATAAAATCATCTGCTCATCAAATTTAACTAGATTAGGGCATTCCCACATATAGCCAAATGGTTCATTAGAAATAATGCGATTAACTAGTTTGTAATTAACCAGATCATCACTTCGATATAATAAACAACAGCCAACATCTTGATTTGTTCTAGCTCCTAAAATCATATAATAATGATCACCATTTTTAATAATTTGCGGATCTCGAACATGCAAAGTCAAGTCATCTGGATAATCGTCATTTTTCATTAGACATACTTTTTCACCAAAATTAATTCCATCATCACTTATAACCATAATTGTATTATGGTCACGACCAGTATGAATATAATCATGTTTCCCAGGATATTTTACGTTACCGGTATAGTAAACATACATTTTATTATCCTTGATTATTGTTGAGCCAGAATAAGCACCTCCAGCATCTAAAGAACAATCAGGAAACAGGGCAACAGGTTCATTTTTAAAAGTAATAAAATCCTTTGTACTATAATGTCCCCAATATTTATCACCTCCAAAGCAATCGTCTGGTGCATATTGATAGTAAAGATGATAAATCCCTTCAAACTGACATAATCCATTAGGATCATTTAACCATCCAGTAGGTGGCATTAAATGATAATTAAGGCGATATTCATCATTACTTGCTTGTTTTTCTAATTTTTTGATTTGTTCATTATTTAAACAGGTCATAACTATTTCTCCTAGTCTAATTTGATTATATCTTGATTTAAACTACATGTTCCAAGATTAATAATTTCAAATTGATTTTGACTTGTAATAACTAATGGTGTCGCAATTGGACATCCTGCTGCTTCAACCATCGCAAAATCAATTTCCATTAATTTATCACCTTGTTTTACTTTTTGACCTTCAGTAACAAATAAATTAAATGGTTTTCCTTCAAGTTTTACAGTATCCAAACCTACATGAATAAGAATTTCAATTCCATCATTACTTTTAATTCCTAAAGCATGCTTTGTAGGAAAGATCATTGTAATTTCACCATCAATCGGAGCTGCTAAAATATTTTCTGTAGGAAAGATAACTACCCCATCACCCATCATTTTTTGTGCAAAAATCTCATCTGGTGCTTCCGTTATTGAAGCTACTTTCCCAGCTAGCGGTGCAGTGATAATGTTTGTTTTTACTTCTTTAGCTTCAGTTGGCAGTTCACTATCTTGAGTAGGTTGTTTAGCCATATCACGTTTATATAATATAATTGTTAAAACAAATGACACTGCAATACTTAAGACCATCCCAATTGCAAAATTCAAATAATTCTTAGGATCGATTGATAAGAAACCTGGTATACCTGCTGCCCCTAAAGCATTAGCAAGTGTTTTTGTTGCCGCTAAATAAGCACTTCCAACTGCTGAACCTACCATAGCTGCAATAAATGGATATTTAAGTTTTAAAGTTACTCCAAACATTGCAGGCTCAGTAATTCCTAATAACGCTGAAATACCTGAAGCTGAACAAATACTTTTTAATTTTTTGTCTTTAGTTACTAATAAAATTGCAATAACTGCTGCCCCTTGAGCAACATTTGACATTGATGCAGTTGGAAAAATGAATGATCCACCTGTTGTCTTGATCGATGCCAATAATTGTGTTTCAACTGCAATAAAACTATGATGCATTCCTGTTAAACAAATTGGTGCATAGAAAAATCCAAAGATTGCACCTCCGAATAATCCTAGCGTATTATACATCCATGATATTCCATCAGATAATAAGACCCCGGCTTCTCTTAATAATGGGCCAACTAAAATAAAAGTAATAAAACCAGTAATTAACGTTGCTAATAATGGTGTTGTAAGATTGTCCAGCCAAGTTGGTGTCACTTTGTGTAAACGTTTTTCAATGTTAGCTAAGATCCAAGATACCCCTAATACAGGTAAAACCGTTCCTTGATACCCTACTGCTTCAATTGATAGTCCAAAAATATTCCATACTGGTACTTCTACTCCTGCTTTACCATACGAATAAGCATTTAGTAGATCCGGATGAACCATGATCATTCCTAAAGCTGCACCTAAATATGGATTCCCACCAAACTTTTTAGTAGCACTAAATCCAATTAACACTGGTAAAAAAGTAAATGCAGCGTTTGAAAATAAATTAATCATTGATGCTAAATCAGCCCATTGCGGATATGCTTCAATCAAACTTTTATTAGCAAAAAATAGTCCTTGAGCTGTTAAAATATTATTAATTCCCATTAACAATCCGCCAGCAACGATGGCAGGAATAATTGGAACAAAAATATCACTTAATAACTGAACTGCACGTTGTAATAAGTTTCCTTTTTCTTCTACTTTTTCTACTTGGAGCGTACTATCAGTTTTAATTCCTAAAATATTTGTTACTTCGTCACATACCAAATTAACTAGACCTGGTCCTAAAATAATTTGATATTGCCCTTTAGCTAAAAAAGTTCCCTTCACAACATCAATATCAGTTAATGATTCTTCATCAACCTTGCTTTCATCAACTAGATTTAAACGTAGCCTAGTTGCACAATGCATTGCCCCCGTAATGTTTTCTTTACCACCAACACAATTAATTATTTCTTTGGCAATTTTGTTATAATCCATGTTTTATCCTCCTCTATGGTATCGGTTCCACAAATATACTATAAGCGATTGTTGTGACCCTGTCAATACTTTTTAACAAAAAACTGAAACCGATACCACATTTTTAATAAAAAAAGATGTTTTTTATTAAAACATCATCACTTTTATTTATTTAAATCTTTGACACTTTGTCCCTTAATTAAGGTATATCCAATTAACTGTAAATTATCAACAACATTCCCTTCAATTAAATCAATGATTGTTTGACCTGCTTTAATTCCAGTTTCTTCATTATTAAATCTAACTGTCGAAAGACTGGGATTAATAAATTGAGAAGTCTCATAACCCCCAAAACCAATTAAAGAAATGTCATCAGGCATCTTTAATTTTAACTCATTAATTGCTTTTAAACACCCCAAAGCGATATTATCAGTTGCTCCGATAAATAGAGTTGGCTGTTTCTTTTTTAGATAATCAAGAGCAATAAGATGAGCCTTTTCTAATGAAAAATCAGTTTCTAATAAATCAACGCTGCTTACTCCGTTGTCCCTTAAACCATTGATCACACCATCTTTACGATAAATTCCTACAGCCTCATCCTTACCACTTACACCGATATAACAAATCTTACGATGCCCCATATATGCTGCATATTTTCCAACTTCATATCCAGCACTATAATCATCATTAATGATAGAGACTCCTGCTCCATAACGCTGTGCCACAAATAATAGTGGAATATCTAATTTTGCAGCAATATTTTGATGTGCCATCGTTACTGCCGTTGCCATTAAAATAATTCCATCAACATTCATTCGCCATAGCTGTTCAATCGAAGTTAATTCTCGCATTTCATCATGATTGGTATTTATTATTAAAGTTGTATAACCATGATCTTTTAAATACTGATCCATCGTCATCAAAACACGAGATGTTGTAATTGAATCAAGACAAGGTACTACAATACCAATTACCTTAGTATATTTTGCTTTCAATGATTGCGCTAATGTGCTCGGTTCATAATTATTTTCATCAATTACTTTTTTTAATTTTAAACGCGTTTCTTCTTTGATATAACCACCATTAAAATACCGTGATACTGTACTCTTGCCAACACCAGCCATTTTTGCAATATCACTCATTGTTAATTTTTTATCTTTCATAATTATAACCTCTAACCTAAAGAAAATGACGGGCAGTTCCCGTCTTATTAATATAATCTTACAATATTTTAAGATTACGGTCAAACAAATATTATTCAATAAATAAAACTTAATTCCATTATCATTGATATACTAAAAAAAGCTGAATCATTTTGCGATTCAGCTTTCACTATAGCTATTAATTTTCTTTTCTTTTTGCTAAAAACATTCCAGCAGCTGCTAACCCTGCTACCATCGTCATTATTGCCAATGGGCTGTTATCTCCAGTATTTACTGCATTTACAGGTTTATCTGGGGTTGGCTGTGGGTTTACTGGAACTGTAATTGGAGCAGTTTTTACCTCAACTTCAAATTCAGCTGTCATAGTTACATCTTCAGAACTACTTGTAGAATGATGTAAAGTTTCCGTATAAACTACAACTACATTTTGTTTACCGACTTTATTAGCATCAAATCCAATAATTTTAGCAAGACCTGTAACATCACGACTATATTCAGTATCATAAGTTGAAGTAACTATGATATCTAATGCATCTCCAACAGTATAAGTATTTTTACCAGTAACTTCAATTCCTGTTAATTTAGATTTTGGTAATTTTTCACCATAAGGAATAGAAACTCCAGCAATTTGTGATAAACTGCTAGCTTTTTGTGATAATGTTTCACTAGTTTTATCTTCCCGGTACCATCCTGCATTACCATTTAATTTAATTGGCGTCTTCCCTAACTCACGTGCTCGAATTAATGATTCCGCATAGTATAAGATTGTTCCACGTTTTAAATGATATTGGCTAGTAATCATAGAAATACTCTTAATTGTTGGATGATTATAAAGAATATCAAAACTAAATTCAGCATTCTGTGCTGTATTAGCTGATTTATTTTCAACTAGAATTCGATTATCTGCTACACCATGTTCAACTAACCAGTCGTGCATCCGGTCCCCTTCAGTCCAACCGTTTTTCTTTACACCACCAGTTACTAAAATATATGAATTAGGATATTTTTGAGCACTGGCCAAAGCAGTCTCTAATCGTCCTACTAATTCTGGCTGCATTGTTCCATCACTCTTTAATGCAAAACCTAGTACAACAAAAGCATGGGTATTATCATTTGGTAGACCATCAGGAGCTACACCAATATTTTCGACCATATCGTTTTCAATCCAGTCCCAATAATCAATGATTGATTGCCATTGATCATAATCATCTTTAGAAACCTCTTTTAAAGTATCCAAAGTTCTCAAAACGTCTGTTCTAGCACCATCTCGATAATAACCGATTAAACTGCCAACTAGTGTATCTACTGTTTCCCCTTCAGCATACACTGGAATGAACATACTAAAGCACATCGACAGTGCTAAAGCTAAGCCAAGTATCGCTTTCCCTAACTTCTTCATAACTTTTTATCCTCCTTATGTTATGACTTCTTTATTAATATCATACCACTTTTGTCTATACAAAAAATATTTTTTGCACAAAAAGAAAACATTAAATATTTAATGTTTTTGTTTGCCGAATATGTTAAAATATAAAAGTAGCCAAAAATACTAAAAGGGAATGATAATGAAATATAATCATTATCATTCCCTTTTATTTATATAAGTCAATTGTAAAGAATATTTTTTGATTAAGGATAGAAGTTACCTCTATTTCATCACTATACTAGGTGTTTCAATACATTTTTTGGGCAATCCCGGTATCCAATAATCCTACATAGAAGACATCAGTGCTTTTAAATTATGAACAGCATAATTAATATAGCTTTTAAATCACCCTCATAATTTTATAACTATAATAAATTCCAATCTGCTCATTTATTATTTATCATTTTAAATGAAAAATTAATTTTAAAAAATCCTTGGTATATGTTACAAATGTAACACAATACCAAGAATTATTAAATTATTGATTACTTAAATCTTCTCCATTTGATTTAATTACTTTTTGATACCAATAAAAACTTTTCTTTTTCATTCTTGTTAGTGGTCCTTTACCATCATCATCCTTATCAACATAGATGAAACCATAACGCTTGCGCATTTCTCCAGTTCCAGCTGAAACTAAATCAATACATCCCCATGGAGTAAAGCCCATTAAATTAACACCATCATATTCAATCGCATCTTTCATTGCAGCAATATGTTTAGCTAAATAATCAATACGATAATCATCATTGATTGAGCCGTCTGCTTCAACTTTATCAATAGCTCCCAACCCATTTTCAACAATAAATAAAGGTAAGTTATAGCGTTCTTGTAACCTGTTTAAAGCTAATCTTAAGCCAGTTGGATCAATTTGCCAACCCCAATCACTTGCCTTTAAATAAGGATTAAGTACTGAAGTAGACATGTTTCCATCCGTTACTTTTTTACTTTCATCAGTAGTGACTACAGAGCTTGAATAATATGAAAATCCAATATAGTCAACTGTTCCTTCTTTTAAAATCTCATCATCACCAGGTTCTTTAATCAATTTAACTCCATCACGCTCAAATTCTTTTAATTTATAAGCTGGATAAAAACCACGACATTGAACATCACTAAAGAAATGTCTTTGTTGGTCAGATAACATTAATTTTAATTCATCATCAGGATTACATGTTAAGGCATATGTTGATCCATAAGCTGTCATCATCCCAATCTTGAAATCAGGATTAATTTTGTGCCCCATGATTACAACCTTTGCACTTGCGATAAATTGATGATACACGGCTTGAGCACGGCTTTGTGGATCATTTTTTAAGACTCCACCTGCAAACGGTGGCATAAAATCCATAATATTAATTTCATTAAAAGTCATCCAATATTTAACTTTATCTTTATAACGCTTAAAAATAGTTTCACAATATTTTTCAAAAAAGCCTACTAAGCGACGATCTAACCATCCACCATATTTATTTGCTAAATTTAATGGTGTTTCATAATGAGAAATTGTTACTACCGGTTCAATTCCATATTTTAAACATTCATCAAAAACTCGATCATAAAATTCTAGTCCTTTTTCATTTGGTGTTTCATCATCACCATTAGGAAAGATTCTTCCCCAGTTGATTGATAATCTAAAACAGTTAAAACCCATTTCAGCAAATAATTTAATATCTTCTTGATAATGATGATAAAAATCAATTGCTTGATGTGAAGGATAATATTCACCTTCATGACATTCTAATACCGCACCATCAGGAAGTGATTTAAATGGCATTACTGCTTGACTATGTTTACTTCCATCAGGCATCGTGTATGTAATTCTACGCGCTTCTTGATGCGTTCCATTAGTCATTACATCAGCAGTACTTAGTCCTTTACCATCTTCATTATATGCACCTTCAAATTGATTGGCAGCTGTTGCGCCACCCCATAAAAATCCTTTAGGAAAACTCATTTTTTCTTATTCCTCCTTAATATATTTATCATTATACCGTATCATCCTTATCTCTAATTAGTCCTTTCATCATCTGAAAAATATTTCAATTCATGAAAATACTTTGACAAGTTCATTTATTTTATCATTTTCTTAAATATTTCTTGATGTAACCACTAAAAAATGGTATTTTTTTATTAAACATTTATATAAAGGGGAACAGTATGAATAAAATTGTTAAATTTGGGGGTTCATCTTTAGCTGATGCAACTCAATTTAAAAAAGTAGCTAATATTATCAAAAGTGATAAATCTCGTCGTTTCGTGGTACCATCCGCACCGGGAAAAAGATTTAAAGATGATATCAAAGTGACTGACCTATTATATCAAGCTTATAATGCTAAAGATAATAAGACTTTTGAAGAAACATTTAAATTAATTAAAGCTCGTTATCAAGATATTATTGACGAATTAAAATTAAATTGTTCTTTAGAAAAAGAATTTGAAATTATTAAGAAAGCTTTTCAAGATAAAATTGGAATTGATTATGCCGCTAGCCGTGGGGAATACTTAAATGGAATTGTATTAGCTAACTATCTTGGTTTTGAATTTATTGATGCTAGTGAAGTTATCTTTATTGATGAACATGGTAATTATGATCAAGAAATGACTGATCCAGTTTTATCTAAACGTTTAAGTAACGTTAAAAATGCCGTTATTCCAGGTTTTTATGGTTCTGCTAATGATGGCAGCAAAACAATCAAAACATTTTCCCGTGGAGGAAGTGATGTAACTGGTTCAATCGTTGCAAGAAATGGTCATGTTGATTTATATGAAAACTGGACTGATGTTTCTGGTTTCTTGATTGCTGATCCGCGAATTGTTAAAGATCCTGATACTATTGGTACAATTACATACAAAGAATTACGTGAATTATCTTATATGGGAGCAAGTGTTCTTCATGAGAATTCTATTTTCCCAATTCGTAATGAAGGAATTCCAATTCAAATAAAAAATACTAATCGTCCTGAAGATGAAGGAACATTGATCGTTGAAACAACTTGTCATAAACCAGATCATGTTATTACCGGAATCGCCGGTAAAAAGGGATTTGCTACAATCATGATTGAAAAAGATATGATGAATAGTGAAATTGGTTTTGGTCGTAAAGTACTACAAGTATTAGAAGATAATGATTTATCATTTGAACATACTCCTTCAGGAATTGATACAATGACAATTGTCGTTGAGACTGAATCTTTTATTGATAAAGAGCAGGAAATTTTAGCCGGTATTCATCGTGCAGTTCAACCAGATTCAATTGAATTAGAATCTGATCTAGCATTAATTGCAATTGTTGGGCGCGGAATGAAAGATGGTCGTGGAACTGCTGCTAAAATCTTCACAGCCCTGGCTCAAGAAAATATTAACATAAAAATGATTGATCAAGGTTCATCAGAATTAAATATTATTGTTGGTGTAAAAAATATTCATTTCAAAAATGCAATTCGTGCTATTTACAAAATGTTTATTACTGAAGAAAAATAAAATTAATATAAAAACATCCTCCTAATATGTAGTGAACCCCTCTGTTTGGGCAATGATGCGTACCCTCTTTACTGGGCAAACCAGTAAGGAGGGTTTTTATATGAAATA
>NZ_JAHOCB010000135.1:0-380 GCF_019125875.1 Erysipelatoclostridium sp. MSK.23.31
ATTCTAACTTGATGACGCCCACCTTCATACTCACCAGTTAACCAGGCATCAACAATCATTTTTGCAAGTTCAATTCCTACTACTCGTGCGCCAAAAGCCAGCATATTAGTATTATTATGCTCTCTTGATAATTTGGCTGAATATGGCTCACTACATGTCACACAGCGAATTCCATTTACTTTGTTGGCAGCCAAAGAAATTCCTACGCCTGTTCCGCAGATTACGATACCTTTATCAACCTCACCATTTACAACTGCATTAGCGACCGCTTCACCAGAAACTGGATAATTAAATCTTTCACTGCTATCAGTACCATAATTGATTACTTCATAGCCATATTTTGCTTCAATATACTCTCTGATCACATTTTTATATTCAAC
>NZ_JAHOCB010000136.1:0-375 GCF_019125875.1 Erysipelatoclostridium sp. MSK.23.31
AAGGCTTGCTCCTGTTCCTCTGTCAATGCGACTTTCTCTTTGGTATCATTTTCTATGACTTCACTTAGCTTGAAATCAAAAGGGTTTTTCCTCACATAATCATCTTGTATGGCTATGTAGAATGACGCTTTTAACGAGCGTTTATGGTTGTTAATGGTATTGTAGGAAAAGCCTTTGTCTTTCATGCGTAACGCCCATTCTTTAGCGTCAGAGGGTTTTATCGTATCAATGCTCCTAGCACCTAACTTGTCCTCTTTTAATAACCGCATGAGTTGTTCCCGTTGTTTCTGTGTGCTTTTCTTCACATTTGTCCTCTGTGCGTTCTGTTTGGCATAGAGTTGGCAAAGCGTCATTTTCTTGCCTGTGCTGTCGATA
>NZ_JAHOCB010000137.1:0-356 GCF_019125875.1 Erysipelatoclostridium sp. MSK.23.31
TACTGAAGGAAAACATTTAATGAACCAAATTCTTTTGATAAGAGTTATAGTTCTATTACAAATGTTACATTAATTTCTATATTAAATGATCTTAAACATTATACAGCTACTTACTCATCTATTGCCAAATGCTATAACGTTAGCCCTTCAACAGTAGTAAGAATATTTGATAATCATGTTCAATTAAAAAGACACCACTTACAAGAAATCATATGTATAGATGATTTCTATTTCGACAGACGTTCTAAATATAAATATGCATTTATGATTATGGGATTCAAAAACTAACTTATCCTAGATATCGTTGAATCTAGATGTGAAGAGAAACTTAATGATTATTTCTTCTCCATTCCTAA
>NZ_JAHOCB010000138.1:0-353 GCF_019125875.1 Erysipelatoclostridium sp. MSK.23.31
CTTATGACAGATATACAAGAGAAGAACAGAAGGAACGTGAGAGAGCATATGGTTACGTGCGTTCAATCTTAAGTGTTTTAGAAGATAGTTAGGAATAGAGGTGGAATGAAAATGTATGTAATTAAATATAATACTGAAATTTATCCAGGAACATACAGTGATATGGATGGGTGTTATCTTTATCCAAGCAGTTACTTTAATAAGCAAAAACCAAAAGTTTTTAAAACACTAAAAGGTGCAGAAAAGCATCTTAGTAACTTAAAAAAAAGTTGTTTATGGAAAAAATGCTGATGTATATAATTTTAAGATTATTGAATGGTCTGAAAATGATTTAGAATCACATTTGATGTTTA
>NZ_JAHOCB010000016.1:0-77690 GCF_019125875.1 Erysipelatoclostridium sp. MSK.23.31
AAATTAACGCCAAATTCGTTAGCAATCTCATACTTCATTTGATCGATTGCATTTTTAGCTCCAGGAACAACTAATTTGTTTCTACTAGAGTTACTTTGTGACATATATCTTCACCTCCTGACACTAATATCTTGTGTCAAACAAAAAAAGATATACGCTTTTTTAATTATTTTTAAAAAATATCGTCGTTTTTCTTATAATTGTGATCGACTGTAATAATTTCAGCAGTTTCTACACATTCATCAATCAAAGTTTCAAAATCAAACCCAGACTCAAATATTTCCGCTTTATATAACTTAGGCTTAGTTGCCGGAGCTTTAGGTGTAAAAATAGTACAGCAATCTTCATGAGGGCGAATCGAAATTTCATAAGTATCGATCCTATCAGCAATATCAATAATTTCTAATTTATCAAGACATAATACTGGTCTTAGTACTGGAATCTTAACAACTTCATTGATTACCTGCATACTATTTAAAGTTTGTGAAGCAACCTGTCCAATGCTTTCACCATTGACTAATGCAAGACAATTATTTTTATTAGCAATTTTTTCACTAATACGATACATCATCCTTCTCATGACTGTCATTGCATAACTTTCGTCACAATTATCATAAACAGCTAATTGCAATTTTGTAAAATTAATTACATGAACTCTAATTGAACCGTGAGTATAATGACGTAATTTATCAACTAAATCAAAAACTTTTTCTCGTGCCAATTCATTAGTATAAGGTGGTGCAGCAAAATGGATGCACTCAATATCTACACCACGTTTTAATGTTAAATATCCAGCTACTGGTGAATCAATTCCTCCTGACATCATCAATAATGCTTTTCCACCAACTCCAACTGGATACCCACCTGCTCCTTTAATAATATTATCCATTACATATATCGCGTCATAACGAATTTCAACTGTTACTAAAATTGCTGGAGCATGGACATCAACTTTTATTTCTTTTGTAGTGTGATGAAATACATATCCTGCAATTTCACGATTAATTTCTTGAGAACTTCCAGGGAAATTCTTATCTGAACGTTTAGTATTAATCTTAAACGTATTCCCATCATTGTTTTCAATTATTTGTAAAACCGCTTGTTTAGCTAATTCGAGATTTTTTTCCATTTTATATGCTACTGAAAAAGAATAGATTCCAAATACTGTTTTCAATTTCGTACATACAGCTTCATGATCAGTACCATTTAGAACTACATACATACGATCATGTTGTAAATCATATGTTAAATGATTAAATTCTGCTAATATCTCCTTAGTATTTTTTAAAAGACGATTCGTAAATAATTTACGGTTTTTACCTTTTGTTGTTAATTCACCAAAACGTACTAAAATATAATTTGCTTCCATATTCTACCTCTGCTTCTTTAATTTACGCATACTTTCTTGTAAATAATAACAAAACCGATCGATTTCTTCTCTTGTAGTATGCTCTCCAAAACTAATTCTAAGCGCACTAGAACTAATTGCTTCATCTAAATGTAATTGCGCCATGACTCGTGAAACATTGCTCGTTTTTGATGAACAAGCACTACGCGTTGATAAATATATTTCTTTTGTTTCCAAATCATGTAAAATAACTTCTGGTTTATAACCTAAGCATGAGAAATTCAAAATTGATGGTAAACAGCAATTTTCATCACTATTAATAACAATTCCTTCTATCTCCTGTAAACATTTTCGACAATAATCATTTATATCTTTAATATGTTGATTTTTTTGTTCAAAATTATCTAATGCTAATCTTAAAGTTTTCGCAAAAACAATATTAGTACAGGCATTAGAAGTTCCACCTCGTAAACTAAATTCTTGTTGTCCGCCACTAATTAAAGGAACAATTGTCGTTGAACGTCGTTTGAATAATAAGCCACTACCTTTTAAACCATAAATTTTATGTGCCGAAAAAGAAGCTAAATCCACATCATTTAAATCGATTGGTAATTTTCCTAAAGCCTGTACCATATCAAAATGCAGTTTTACCTTATCGTATTTTTTAACAATTTTTTTAATTTCATCAATAGGATTAATGACCCCAATTTCATTATTTACATACATAATTGATACTAAAATCGTATCATCACGAATACTTTTTTCTAATTCTTCTAAAGAAATCCGCCCTTTATGATCAACCCCTAAATAAGTTACCTCAAATCCAAAAAACTTTTCTAACTCTTTACAAGTTTCATAAACAGATGAATGTTCAATAGCTGTAGTAATAATATGTTTACCACGATTTTGATATTGAAAGGCTGTACCTTTAATTGCCATATTATTAGCTTCACTACCACAGCTAGTAAAAATAATTTCATCTTCTTTAACTTTGAAGGACTCACTAATTAATTTACGTGAATGTTCCATCAAACGATTTACCTCAATACCTTTATCATACATTGAATCAGCATTATAAAAATAATTGGATAATAAATTATGATAAGTATTTAACACTTCTGAATTTAATGGCGTTGTTGCCACATAATCTAAATATATCATCGTAACCCCCTACATTATTATATGCAATAAAAATCCAAAGTCTTATGACTCCACCAAAATATCTTTCAAACAACATTAAATAATTCTACAATATTTACTACGAAAGTAAAGAAATAAAATCATTTTCTTACTTGCAATTCCAAAGTACTTTAATTTTCCTATATAATTACTTTTATAAAACCAACGTAAACCATCAAATTGTAATTATCTTAAATATTTTAACACAACACTTTTTACTTATCCACCAGCATTTTCTTAGCTGGAACACCAATCGCAACGATATTATCAGAAATGTTTGAAACAACTACCGCTCCAGCACCAACTGTTACCCGATTACCAATTCTAATATCATCAATGACAGTACTACCTATTCCCAGATAAGATTTATATCCAATCGAACTGTGACCTGCCATCGCAAACTTAGGACAAATATTAACATAATTTCCTACCATACAATCGTGTTCAATAATTGCTCCATTATTGACTATACAGCCAATCCCGACCTTTGTATTAATATTAATTATTACATTAGCCAATATCGTTGTACCACTACCAATTTTTGCAGATGAACTAATTAAAGCTGTTGGATGGACTATCGTTGCTAAAGGAATACCAAAAGCAAGTAACATTTTTATTTTTTCTTCTCGTAAATCATTGCTACCAGTTGCAACAATAACCTCATCATATAATTTTACTACTTTATCGAATTCACTTTCTTTAAATACAGTATGATTAATTATTTTTCTACTTCCTTTTTCTTTGATTTCTAAAAAATCAATTTGTTCATATGCATTCATGGCTAAAGCACACTCAAGAGTCACAAGTCCTTGATCTCCTGCACCCCAAATTAATAATTTTTTCATTTTTATCTCCTATTTTTATTAATAAGCTTTAATATCCCCATTATATTACTTTTAAACTATAATACCTTGTACATTCTTCATAATTATACTCTCACCCATAAAAAAAGGCAAAATCTTATGATTTTGCACTATTTTTATTAATCAACATCTCATATGATCCAGGATTGATTTTTTCAATAATATCTACTGCAGTAGTCAAAGCTTTAGTATATTCACCATTTCTAAATAACAGCTCTGCTTTAGTTAATTCTGTGTTAACTTCTAAAAAAGAACTACGATAACGATTACCATAAATAATTGCATCTTCAACCATTTCTGCAGTAACAATCAAATTATGAACATTATCATATAATTTATAGATTACATCTCGTGCAGCATCAACTTGAACTGAGAGACGCTCTAAATCAATTGGTCGACGTCTGATAAATTTCAAAATTTCATCCGCTTTTTGATAAGAATCATCAATATAATCTTTATAAGATTCATTAATCATTGGTAAATGTTTATTTTTAATCTCCGATTTTATTTCTAGTAAGACAATATTAATATTATCTAACTCATCTAAAGCACGTTTTTCTTGTAATCTCAAAGAATTTTCTAATTCAATATACTTATTCAAAGATTCATCAAAAGGTTTACAACGATCAATCAATTCTTCAAAACGCTCAATCAAGACACTATATGAAAAATCATTGCTTTCAATTATTACTGTTAATTGATCTAATTCATCTAAAATCCCTTTAAAAGCCTCATAATCTTCTTTAACAGTAATTTCATAATCAGATAATAAATAATTCCTTTGAAGTTCACCTAAAGAATTAATAGTATTTCGAAGGCCTTCATCTAAATGCCCAATATGTTTGTAACAAGCATTACGTGATTCCTCATAGCGACTATATGCAGCTTCCTCTTTTTCAAAGTCTGCCGCTAAAGAATTTAGATCTTCTGTCATTACTTCAATGGAAGCACCAACATTTTCTAGATTTAACTCTTTAATAGCTTGGATCGTATTTTCTAGATCAGCATTAATCTTATTATAGCGAACTGTTGTATTAAGACGTTCAATTGAAAAATCGCGTTCTTTCATTTCAGTAATAACACGGTATAATTCATCTAATCGCTTAGGAATATATTTTCGAACAATTGAAATATAAGTTGGTAAATCACGAAGATAAGCACTTAATAGATCAATGTCTTTATCAATTTTATCTGCTGATACTTTAGCTTCATCAAAACGCTGACTATTCATCAATGCTTCTAATTGAACAAAGCGTTCTTCAATATCTGCAAATTTTTGAGGAATAGCAGGTACAAAATCTTCTATTTTAAAACGTACAGCAGCAAATTCATCATTTGTTAAACGGAACTTCTCTTTAATTTTAATAATTTCTACACGTTGCACATTTTCTATTTCAGTGATCACCTCAATTTCTTTAAGCAACGCCTTAGAACGTTTCTCATAATTATCAATATCTTGTCTTAATTTATTTAGATCTCTGCGAACCCCTTTTAATTTTCGATAAAACAATCGCTCATCAATATCATTGATCAATGGCGCAATTTCATTACTTTGTAGATTTACTAAATCATTAAATTCTAGTTCAAAATCATCATATTTTTCTAAAACATCTGGCATGTTTTTTCCAATTGCTTTAATCCGCCCTAAGCGGTATTGAATTGGCAAAGTTTTAATTGCATTCATATCATTTTCTAAAACTACAATTTCTTTACGATATATTCTTAATTTAATCATCCAGTATGTTATTAAGATCACAATAGTTACAATTAATACTACCCCTACTATGATTACATTTTTTGTTCCAAATTTTTTTAATATATTATCTAAAAAGTCCATTATATTACATCCCTCTTTTTTATAAATCTTACTAATAAAGTATACCATAAGTGTCATATGATGTCTAAGTAATATCTGTGCAGTTTTAAATTATTTTTATAATTCTTTACATTATTTTTGTTTCGCGTAATATATAAATACAGGAGGTAGTTTATGAATAAAAAAATCTTAACGCCAATGCGAAGCTATTCTCAACGCAGAGTTTATTATATTTACCGTGAATATTTTAGAATGCTTCAAACTGCAAATCTAGATCCTATTATTATTGGACCAAGCAGTGATGATACACTAGATTTTTTAGTCACTCACTGTGATGGTCTATTATTAAGCGGCGGATTTGACATTGATCCCGTTTTATACCATCAAGTATTAAATCCTCTAACCAATAAAGAGGAAGCAGAATTGGAAGAATTAGAAATTAAGTTGATTCATAAGTTTTCAAAAGCTCATAAACCTATATTAGGGATTTGCCGTGGAATTCAAACTATCAATGTTGCATTTAACGGTACTTTGATTCAGGATATTCCTGAGACAAAAAAATATGATAATCATCTCCAGGAAAATTTAGAAGGATATCATCATCTCGTGAAAACTATTCCTCATACAAAACTAAATAAATATTTAGGAAATGAGTTTATGACCAATTCATTTCATCACCAGGCAATTGATGATATTGCCCCTGGCTTTGTTGTCAGTGCAATTACTGCTGATGGAATTATTGAAGGCATTGAAAAAGATAATATTATTGCTGTACAATGGCATCCGGAAAAAAATCATGATAAAATTCAAGCAGGTTTAATTAAATTATATAAAGAGTTACTGGAGGAAGAAAAATGAAAAAAATTGCATTTATTGGGGTCGGAGTAATGGGTAAAGCAATGGTTCAAAATTTGAGTCAAGCAGGATATCCTGTATCTATTTATACGCGAACAAAAAATAAAGTTGAAGATCTTATTAGTGATAAAATTATATGGCACGATTCAGTTGCTGAGTGTGTCAAAGATCAAGACATTGTCATGACTATGGTAGGATTTCCTCAAGATGTTGAGGAAATCTACTTTAGTTCCAAAGGGATAATTGCTAATGCTAAAAAAGATTGTATTCTCATTGATTTCACTACGTCTAGTCCATTGTTAGCAAAAAAAATTTTTGAAGAATCTTCAAAACATAGTTTAGCCAGTCTTGATGCTCCGGTATCAGGCGGTGATATTGGTGCCAAAAAAGGGACATTGTCAATTATGGTTGGCGGTGATGAAAATGTCTTTAAACAAATTGAACCAGTGTTAGAAGTCTTAGGAAGCAACATTAATTATGTTGGTTCAGCCGGAAACGGTCAACATACAAAAATGGCCAATCAAATTGCTTTAGCCGGAGCTTTAGCTGGAGTTTGTGAAGCTCTTACATATGCTAAAGCAGTCAATTTGGACCCTCAAATAATGCTTGACTGTATTTCAAGTGGAGCTGCTGGTTCATGGCAAATGACTAATAATGCCCCACGAATTCTTGCTGATGATTTTGCACCGGGGTTTTACATAAAACATTATATCAAAGATATGAAAATAGCCAAAGCTGTTAATGATACAAACAACCTTGACTTAGAAGTTTTAAATACTGTTTTACAACAGTTTGAACAATTACAAACCGACGGATTTGAGAACTTAGGCACTCAAGCTCTTATTAAATATTATCAAAGATAGTTATGAACTAACTATCTTTTTTTGTTTGCAATAACCATGGCTACAACCATTAAAATCATCGCCATAAATTTATTAAAATTAAAATTTTCTTGTAGTAACAATGAACCAATATATGTAAACACTGGATTTAGTCCTAATAAAAAACTTGTTTTAACACTTCCAATTTCGTGAACAGCTCGAAAATACGTTAATTGAATTATAGCAAATCCAATTCCAGAAAAAATTATGAAAAGTACCCATAAAGTTATTGAAATATTTTCAAGATGATTGCTGCTAGGAATAAATAAAGTAATTAACGCTAATTGAAAGAAGCTCAAACATAAATATTGAAATGTAAAAGGCAAACTGTCTTCTTTTTTACATTGGTGCTGCATTAATAAATTACCATAACTATATAACACAATTCCACCAATCATCATTAAATGACCAAGAGAAATCTGACTAATATTAAAATCTAGAGAAATAAGAAATCCAATGCATGCGATTATCATAGCAATCAACTGGTAACGATTGACCTTAGTATGATAAAAAAGCCATGTCAATAGGATTGTCACTAGCGGTGCTAAGGAATTAACAATTGCATTTGAACTTCCGGTAATTAAATTCAATCCCTCAAAGGTAAGTATAAAATTAATTGTAATCGAAAGTAATGATACCTTTATTCCTAGACTGCCTTTATACCATTTAAAAGGTATTTTTTTATATTTCATGATTACAAAAATTGCAATAACCGACAACAGTACTTTTAGAGCAGCTAAAAAATATGTTGTAGTGTTTTCTAACATATATTTCATTACAAGAACGTTGGTACCCCATAAAAAACTAGAAAAGATTAACCATCCATATAACATCATATCACCAAATTTATTATTCCCCAGATATTCATAAATAAAACTAATAAATATAGGAAAGCAACATAAAAAAATGATATGTACTAATCATATCATTTCATTAATTATCTGCTGTTTATCCTTATTTAACTGTTCAATTAAATCGTTTATTGAAGGAAACTTTTTCTCACTGCGAATATGTTTAATAAACATAACATTTACTTGTTTTCCATATACATTCTGATCAAAATCGAAAATATTAACTTCTAATGAAGCTTGCTTCAAAGCAGTAAAGGTTGGATTATAGCCTAAATTTGCCATTCCTATATATTCTTTACCATCGATGATTACTTTAGCACCATACACTCCATTTTTAGGAAGTACATAATCTATTGCTGCCACATTAATTGTCGGAAAACCAATTTTACGACCGTTTTCACGTCCATGAACAACTTTTCCAGTCACTTGATATTGCCGACCTAACAATTGACTAGCCAATTCAACTTGACCATTACTTAAAACTTGTCGTAAATATGAAGATGAGATTTTATGCTGTTCATATTCTAATTTATCAATAATTGAAATTTCATAATCATTATTTCTATTATTTTTTAGATAAACACTATCGCCACTACCATGATTTCCAAAATGAAAATCAAAACCACAAACAACATGCTTGATTTTTGGTTTAATAATAAATTCGTCAATAAACTGTCGTGGTTCCTTACTAGCTAATTGATGATTGAAACGTAATACAAATAAATAGTCAAAATTTAATTTTTCTAGAAATTCTATTTTATCTTCGAGACTCATCAAATATTTAAAAGAACTATCTAAAAGATATGATTTAGGATGAACGTCAAATGTTAATAGCCCTTTTTTTAGATTCTTTATTTTTGACACTTTTAATACTTCATCAATCAATTTTTGATGACCTAGATGCATGCCATCAAAAAAACCCAAAGCAACACAACTTGGTTCCAAAGCAATCATATTTTCTTCATTCAAATATATTACTTTCATCACCATAAACCTCTAATACTTTTTAAATAACCATTTCCATCAGGGCCATACATTGCAAGAACTTTCCCCTGCCGATTTAAGATAACAACCTGTTCATTTAAATCTGATTTGATTTTTTTTCCATGAAAAATTATTTTTTCATCATCTACAACTAATTGTTGATATGAATTTAAAGCTTCTTCTAAACTTACTGTTGTGTATTCACCATTTTCAATCTGTTCAAGTGTAAAACAATTTTCTAACGAAAAATTTCCTGATTTAGTTCTAATTAAATCTTTCATATGTCCCGGATAACCTAAAGCCTTCGCAAGATCATAGCATAGAGAACGAATATATGTTCCTTTCGAACATCCCACTTTAAATTTAATTAAATTATTTTCGATTTGTAATATTTCTAAATGATTAACTGTAACTGATCGTGTTGGCACTTCTACCTGCTCTCCTGCACGAGCATACTCATATAATTTTTTACCATTTACTTTAATTGCTGAATAGATTGGGGGCTTTTGTTCTTGAGAACCAATAAAATTATTGAAACAAGCAACTATTTCATTATTATCAAGAGCATGGAACTCTTTTGTTTCAATAATTTTACCACTAGCATCATATGTATCAGTACTTGTTCCTAGACTAAGTGTTGCAACATATTCTTTGCTTTCGCTTGTTAAAAACTGCAAAACTTTTGTAGCCTTATTTACACACACAACTAAAACACCAGTTGCATCAGGATCTAAAGTTCCGCAATGCCCCACTTTTTTTGTTTTTAATATTCGTCTTAATTTATTAACCACGTCATGGCTTGTCATACCACTAGGTTTGTTTACTAAAATAATTCCATCCATTTTCATCACCGCTTTACATTGTACCTATCTTTACATTAAATTGCAAATAACTTTGCTTAGTAATGATATTTTTGTTAGAATATAGCAAGGTGATAAAAATGACAATGAAAAAAGTACTTGGCTGTATTCGTAAAGCCGATGAAGAATTTAATTTAATTCAAGATGGTGATAAAGTATGTGTGGGCGTTTCTGGTGGTAAAGACTCTATGCTCCTTTTATACTGCTTATCATTATATAAAAAATTCGCAACTGTAAAATTTGATGTTATTGGAGTACATATTGAAATGGGCTTCCCAAATATGGATTTCAGTGAAGCTGATGCTTTTTGTAAAAAAAATGGTATTGAACTTTATCATGAACCTAGTGATGTATATGAAATCTTAAAGTTAAATAAGACCGATGATGGTCGTCTACAATGTTCATTATGTTCTAAATTTAAAAAAGCACTTGTAATCGATGGTGCAAAGAAATACAGATGCAACAAAGTTGCCTTTGCGCATCATGGTGATGATGCTGTTGAGACACTATTTATGAATATGATCTACGGTGGTAAGATTGCAACCTTTACCCCCAAAATGTATTTAACAAGAACTGAAATGAACTTTATTCGTCCATTAGTTTATGCTTACGAATCAGATATAGTTAGTGCTGTTGAAGAAGCACATGTTCCTATTGTCCCTTCAACATGTCCAGCTGATAAGCATACTAAACGAGAAGAATTTAAACATTTACTAAATGATCTATATTTAAAATATCCGCAAGCTAAAAGCAATCTCCTTACCAGTTTAACAAACGAAGAAAATACAATGTTATGGAAAAAAACGCCAAGAAAAAAGTAAGTTATAAAACTTACTTTTTTTTAAATATGCTTAATTACAAAATAATTTTTCTTGCCGCGACGAACTACAGTCGCCTCATTTCCAAATGCATTAGCTTTTGTAACTATGAACTCAACATCTTTAATTCGTTCACCATTTATTAAAATGGATCCGCCATTAACAAATTCGCGAGCTTCTCGTTTACTCTTTGCTGCCCCACAAGTAGTTAGTGCGTCTAAAATATTCAAGTCTTCATTAACTTCAATACTTGGTACACCTTCAAAGCAAACCTTGACCTGTGCTAATGTTAGTGATTGAATTTGTCCCGAAAATAACATTTTTGAAATATTTACAGCTTCCTCATAAGCTTCAGCACCATGCAAGAATGTGATTACTTCACGCGCTAATGCTTGATGAGCTTCTCTTAAATGTGGTTGCGTTTTATTCTTTTCTTCTAATTCCATAATTTCTTCAGGTGTTAAGAAAGTTAAAAATTTTAAATAATCAATTACTTTATCATCTTCTGAGTTAATAAAAAATTGATACATTTCATATGGTGATGTTTTCTCTCTATCTAGCCAAATAGCCTTACCATTAGTTTTTCCAAATTTTGTTCCATCACTTTTAGTCAATAATGGCATTGTAAAACCATATGCCTCTTTACCATCTTTTTTGCGAATCAATTCAATTCCAGCAGTAATATTCCCCCATTGATCTTGACCAGCTACTTGCATAACACAATTTTTGTTATTGTATAACCATTCAAAGTCCATTGCTTGCATGATCATATATGAAAATTCAGTATATGTAATCCCTGCATCTAAACGACGTTTTACAATATCTTTGTTTAACATATAGTTAATATTAAAATATTTTCCATAATCTCTTAAAAAATCAATGAAATTAAGATCCTTTGACCAATCATAATTATTAACAACTTCAAAACCAAACAAATCTTGTGCTTGTTTCTTTAAGCAAGCAAAATTATGTTCAACTGTCTCTTTGGTAATCATTGGTCTTTCAGTATCTGGTTTAGGATCACCAATCAATCCGGTTGCTCCACCAACTAATAAAATTGGATTATGTCCCGCTTCTTTTAATCGCTTTGAAATTAAAAATGATGAAAAATGTCCAATATGGAGACTATCACCAGTAGGATCAGTCCCAATATAAAAAGTCATCCCACCATTATTTAATTTTTCTTCTAAATCTGGTGAACTAACATCTTTGATTAATCCACGCCATACTAATTCATCATAAATCTTCATCCGTTATCCTCCATTTATAAAATAAAAAGAGATTTCTTCCTAAAAGGACGAAATCTCGCGGTACCACCTTTATTCATGTATAAAATACATGCACTCATCATTCATAACGGAACTACCCGTCTAGACTTTTCACCTAGAAACTCCAGAGTGTATTCATCAGTAGTACATCCTTGTTTACACCAGCCACAAGGTCTCTAAAATGCCTATTTTGATTACTATTTTCCTTCAACGTCGTAATAGAATTATATGCTATATTTTTAAATAAGTCAACATACCCTAATAGTTTTGTCAAAACTTATCGTTCCTGATACTATTTAAATATTTTAATCATATTTAATTTTAATGATTTACTTTATTTTCATATAAATAGTATCCCTACATTCATTATTTCTTTCTTCACAAGTTCCTTCTTCAAAAGTAATTATTTTTTCTTTGATAACACCATTATTATACTCTATTACCATGCTTATTTCATAGCTTAATAATTCCTGTTTAACTGTTTGATAGATTATTTGTTCGTTATCTATTACTGAAATATCTTTATTTTCTAAATTTAATTCAGTATAAAGAATATTTCGATAGTTTAGAGGATCTTGCTGATCATAAGGAACAGTCATCCTATCGCCTTGGTTAATTTCTATCCAAAAAAGTCCGCCATACATATTTAAGCTTTCCTGACTATAGCCTGCTTGTTCTAAAGCTGCACGGTAATCTTTAATAATATCAATGATATGATCATTAACGTATGATTCTAAATTTTCTTCTGTTAACTGATAGCGTTCTTTTAAAAGTTCTTTATCTTGATCACGTAATTCGTTAAACATTTTAAATTGGATACTAAAATCATTTTTTTTATTTAACTCCGATAAATCATCATGAAATAAATCTAATGATTTAACCCGATAAAAATCTAAGCTTGTCCCCTTAATTACAGAATAGCTGATACTCTTAATGTTTTCACCAACAATACGAATATCAAATGGTAAACATGAGCGTTTAGCATTACATCTCCAGGTTGTTCCAAACATATCACTACTCATGTCAATACTAACTTTATCGTCTGTTAATTCATAGGTTTCATCATTAGCATAAATATTTGTAATGAAGTAATCAACATCTATTAATGTTTTTGTTTCATTATCTCCTCTTGGATAAGTTCTAAAATAAATTGTTCCCGTGATCATAACTGCTATCACGATTAAAGCTGTAGCATATTTAAATTTACAGATGCTTTTTTTCTGTAAAATACTATTTTTTACTAGATCAAGCTTTTGCTCTGGTATCTTGATTCCATTGACAATCTTTTTGTAATCATTATTCTTCATGATTCTGCCTCCAGTTCTATTTTCAATTTTGTACGAGCTCGCTTTAACCTTTGCTTAACAGCGGCTTCACTAATTTTTAAAATGACTGAAATTTCCTTCACTGAATATCCCTCATAATAATACAAATGAATCACTCCCTTATATTTAGGAGCCAGTTTAAAAACTAGTTCTTGCAATTTTAAATCACTATTTTCTAATTGATAAAATTTTTCTTCAAAAACACTAACATTTCTTTTCCAATAACTTTTTAAATTATTTTTACAAAGATTAATACAAACTCTTAATAACCATCTTTTAAGATGCTCTTCATCGTTAAAATCATTTTTCTTTAATAGCTTAATAAATGTATTTTGAACAATATCTAAAGCATCTGCCTCATTTTTTAGATAAAGAAAAGCGACTCGATATATCATATCTTTATACTTTTGGAATAGGTGTTCGAACATTGCTTCCTCCATTAAATTTCCTCCCTTCATCTAAATAACAATTGAAAATTATAAATCGTGACAAAAAAAAGACCTTCATAATGAAAGTCTTAGTCATTTGTCGAATTGCGTTTAATAAACATATGTTGTACTGCAATTTCTTTTGAAGTAATTTCTTCATCTTGTAGGAACTTAGTTAATAAACGAACAGCTAAAGCACCCATATCATAAACAGGCACATTCATTGATGAAAGGGTCGGTTTACACATAATTGAATAACTTGTATTCAGCATTCCTACTACTTCCATTTCTTCAGGAATTTTAATTCCATTTTCTTGAGCTGCATTAATAATCGCAACACCGTCTTTATCATATCCACAGAATACTAAATCATGTTTGTGATTTTTAAAATATTCAACAAAATTCGGATATGTATTTTCATAATGGCTAGAGCTTGTAACAATTTGATCGGTAGTAAACTCTTTGTTATATTTTTTATATGTATCCTTGATTCCTTCAATAATTTCATCACTTTTAATTAAATTTTGTTTTGGTAAGATATAGACAATGTCATCTTTACCTTTAGCTAGATATTTATCAACAATCTCCTCAGCAGCTTTTTTAACATCAATATAAATAGAACCAATGTTTTCACCAGACATTTTTGTTCCGATAACAACGATAGGTAAATTATACTTCACAATCGATTCAACAGTTTCGTCAATATTATCATTATTAAATAAGATTACTCCATCAACACGTGACTTTACTAATCTTTCAGTAACATCAGCAACTGTATTTTCATCACCAATATCATCAGTCGTATACATATTGATATTATAATCTAAATGTCTACCAGTATCGCCAATTCCACCAATCATATCTTTGACATGAGCAAATAGTGATTGTGGGAAAACGATTGCAATTGTTGTTGTTTTGCTAGTAGCCAATCCTCTAGCAATATCATTTGGTTTGAAATCTAAACGATCAATAACATCCAAGACTTTTTGTTTTGTTTTTTCTCGAACAACATTTGAACCGTTGATTACTCGAGAAACAGTCGCAAGAGAAACACCAGCTTCTCTTGCGACATCATAAATAGTTACTTTTTTCATTAATCTTTTAGATCCTCAATGATGACATCTAATTCATCTTCAATATCATCCATTGCATCATCTAATTCTTGTAACACATTAAAATCTTTGTCTTGAACTTTTGTTTTGATTTCTTTAAATTTTGTTGTAACCTCATCACTAACTTTAGCAACCGATTCTTTAAAACTTGCGTATTCATCACTAGATTTTACCGAAGTTGCTAGTTGTTCTAATTTAGTTTTAATATCTCCTAATTTTTCTCCTGCTGTATCTTTAAATTCATCAACATCAAATTCATCAATTGCTAATTTGATTTCTTCGATAGTATTGTTGATCAAAGATTCAACATCATCTTTAGTCATGTTTTGAGCTTTATCATATAGATCTTGAGACTTTTCTTTTAATTCACCTCTTAGCTCACTACCTTTTTTAGGAGCACATAACATTCCAATTACTGCACCGATACCTACACCGGCAATAAATTTTCCTAATTTCATCATTATTTCACCTTTCTAAAATTTCTTTTTGAACAATCCAATAATAGCACTTATAGGATTAAACTTAGGTCGATTTGGATCAAAGAAACGCGCGATTGTTTCTACTGGCGCATTCAAAAGATCTAACTTGTAAGTTATATCATCCATAATTTTATCCGCTTTATTAATTGTGCTTTGAGCCATTTCGACTGTGTTCCCCACTTGTTTAACTGTGGTTGAACTACGAAGCAATAAAATTCCTAAGCTAACTAAGGCAAATGCTCCAGAAAGTATTAAAACACAGTAACAAACATCAATTGCAGTCATAGCATTACCTCAACTTTCTACAAATAATTATACCATAATTCTAGATACTTATATAGATTTTTTTATCGCGATAACTTTTTCTTCAAGTTTATAAATATCTTTGCTAGACATAAACAAGAACACAACATTATCGAACTTAGCTAATTCTTTAGCAGCTTCTTCATCTTCACCAATAACTTTTGCTCTTGGTAGATTATTAGCGATATCATAAATATCTATGTCAATTCCTTCTTCTTTCACTGCATTTTCGGGAAATGGACAGAAATATGGATAATCAGCTAAATCCATAGATTTGGCAAAATCAACGGCAAAACGAGCGCCACGTGAAAAACGATCAGGTTTAAAAATTGCTACAATTTTTTTACTCGGGTATCTAACACGGGTTGCTTCAATTACATACTTAATTGCAGTGGGATGATGGGCATAGTCATCTACGTAAACATTATTCCCTACTTCAGTTACACTGTATCGTCGTTTTGTTCCCTCGAAAGTTGCCATTCTATTTTGAATATAATCATTAGTCATATTTTCTAAATAACCAAGCGTAATGATCGCTAATGAATTATACAACATATGCATTCCAAAATAAGGTAAATTAAAATGACCAAATAATTCATTATGAATATATACATCAAACGATAAACCATTACTGTTTTCAAGCACATTTACCGCCCTAACGTCATTATAGTCATTTAAACCAAATCTCATAACTCTTTTTTTAAAATTTATTTTTTTAATGTTTGGATCATCCCCCCAAACAATTACTGTATCTTTTACTTGATTAGCAAATTTTTCAAAAGACTCAATATAACGCTCTAAATTTCCAAAATAATCGACATGATCTAATTCAATATTATTGATAATCGCATATTTAGGATAATAATGTAAAAAATGATCTTGGAACTCACATGATTCTGCAATAAAATATTTACTATCTTTTACTGCATGACCAGTTCCATCACCAATTAAAACTGTAGTTTTATCAAATTCTTCAAACAAATGATAAGCCATCCCTGTTGTCGTTGTTTTGCCATGAGTTCCAGCTATACTAATTGAGATGAAGTTTTCCATAAACTCTCCCAAAAATTCAAAATATCGATAACATTTAACATTCGGATTAGCTAAAGCAGCTTTAACTTCTGTGTGATCATCACCAAAAGCATTTCCAATAATAACTGTATAACCATCTTTAATGTTGTTAGCATCAAATGAATAGATTGGGATATTTCTCTTTCTTAATTCCTCTTCAATGAAGATGTATTTATCAATATCGCTTCCACACACTTCATTTCCTAGTTCATGAAGGATTTCAGCTAATGGCGCCATCCCTGAACCTTTAATTCCAATAAAATAATACATTCTTTATGTCACCTCACTTCACCATTTTAGCACAATTTAAGATAAATGTATTGACCGAACCCTAAAAAGTATGTTTTTTTATTCGACAAGAAAATGATTAAGAGCTGTAACCCTTAATCATTAAATTACAAATAAATCCTTTGGATAACTATTTAAAACTTTACAGCCATCTTTTGTAACCATGACTAAATCTTCAATCCGCACCCCAAATTTACCTGGCAAATAAATTCCCGGTTCAATTGAAAAAATCATACCTTCTTTAACTTCCAAATCAAAGTTAACAGAAACATCACCAAATTCATGAACATCTTTACCAATGAAATGACCCAACCTATGATTAAATTCTTTGCCATAGCCAGCATCGGTAATAATATCACGAGCAGCCTTATCAATATCACAAAGTCTAACCCCAGGTTTAATCATTGCTTCAGCTGTTTCGTTAGCCAAACGAACCAAACCATAGACTTCTTTAGCTTCTTCACTTACTTCTTGATAGAAGACAGTTCTTGTCATATCTGAGCAATATCCGTTATACTTACACCCCATATCAATAATGATACTGTCACCTGGTTTTAAATGGCTATCATCATTTTCATGATGAGGATTAGCACCATTAGCTCCATAAGCGATGATAGCATCAAAACTGTTGCCATCACCACCAAATTTGCTATAAATACCACTCAATTTACCGGCTACTTCAAGTTCTGATAATCCTAAAGATACTTGATGAATCACTTCATGAATTGCTTGATCATTGATCCGACTTGCTTCAATCATTAAAACCTGTTCATTTTCATCTTTAACCATTCTTACAAAATCTACACAAAATGAGCCATTAACAAATTTAACATCTGGTAGTTTTTCCATTAAACTTAATAAAAAGTTTGCACTCCAATGTTTATCAACTCCAATTGTACCAGAATTTTCAACATAATCTGCAATTGTTTTTGTCGCATCATCAGTATCGCTATGCCAAACAATTTCAATCCCTAGATCATTTTCTACAAAGAATAATTTATTGAAGAACAACTTATGGGCACCATTTGCTGCAAGCATCAATACATACATTCTTTCACCGGGGTTATTTACATAATCAATCAAATAATCAATTGAAGAAGGTTCACTGATCAACAAATAATCAAGACCAGCTTCCTTCATATTATTTACAACTGCATCAATTCTATTCTTGTTCATCTTCAATCACCGCGATTCCTAATTCTTCTAATTGAGCATTATCTACCTCACTTGGTGCTTTTGACATTGGACATACTGCACTTGCATTTTTTGGAAAAGCAATAACCTCACGAATATTTTCACTACCAGTAAGTAACATTGCTAGACGATCCAGACCTAAGGCAAATCCCCCATGTGGTGGAGTACCGTATTGAAAGGCCTCAACAAACCAGCCAAATTGACTATCAATTCTCTCTTGGGTAAAACCTAATGCTCTAAAGGCTCTTTCTTGTAATTCTTGTTCGTAGATACGTTGTGAACCTCCACCCAATTCAAAACCGTTTAATACAATGTCATAAGCATCAGCTAAACAATTTGCAGGATCGTTTTCAATTTTATCAATATCACTATCTTTAGGTCGAGTAAATGGATGATGAACCGCATAATAACGTTCAGTTTCATCATCATATTCAAACATTGGAAAATCTACGACCCATAAAAATGCAAATTCATCAGGGTTAAATAATTTTAATTCTTTTCCTAAATGATTACGTAAAGCTGCCAAAGCATCACAAACAACATTATATTTAGCATCGCTAACAAATAATAATAAGTCATTATCACTTGCATCCATTGCTTTTAATAATTTTGTCATTTGTTCTTCGTTAAAGAATTTAGCAATTGGTCCCTCAGCCTTTCCAGCTTTAACTTTTAACCATGCTAATCCTTTTGCTTTATATGTTTTAACTACATCCGTCAATTTATCAATTGCTTTACGAGAAAAATTGTCAGCTTCACCTTTGACATTAATTCCTTTTACATGCCCATCAGCTTCTAACGCGCTCTTAAAAACCATAAACTCAACATCTTTAACCACTTCATTTAAATTAACTAATTCTAATCCAAAACGAATATCTGGCTTATCAATTCCATATTTTTCCATAGCTTCATGCCAAGTCATTCGTGGCAATGGCAGTTGCAGTTCAATTCCTTTAACATCTTTCATTACTTGTGCTAACAGCTGTTCACCAATACTAATAATTTCATCAGTAGTCATGAAACTCATTTCAACATCAACTTGAGTAAATTCCGGTTGCCGATCTAATCGTAAATCCTCATCTCTAAAACAGCGTGCGATTTGATAATAACGTTCAAATCCTGAAACCATCAATAATTGCTTAAATAATTGTGGTGACTGTGGTAAAGCATAAAATGAACCATTATGAACCCGTGAAGGGACTAAGAAATCTCTTGCTCCCTCAGGAGTAGAACGATTTAAATAGGGCGTTTCAATATCAATAAATTCATGATTATCTAAGAAATTTCGAATACTGCTAGTAATTTTATGACGCATAATTATTTTATTCTGCATTACCGGTCTTCTTAAATCAAGATAACGATATTGCATTCTTGCATCCTCACTTGCATCAGTATCATCAGTTGTGTAAATAGGTGTTACTTTAGCCGTATTGATAATATCAATTTGAGCAGCTTCAATTTCAATATCCCCAGTTGGCATATTAGGATTTTTAGAACTTCTTTCAATTACTTTACCAACTACATGCAGGACATATTCATTTTTAATATCCTTACCTAGAGCTTCCATTTCTTCATTTAATACGATTTGCGTGATTCCATAACGGTCTCTTAAATCAATGAAAACCAAAGAACCTAAATTTCTTTTTTTAGCAACCCAGCCTTTTAATTCAACAATTTTATTAACATCACTAATTCTTAATTCACCATTGTTATGAGTTCTATTCATGTACATGTCCCTCCATATGATTTTCAATATATGCAACAATATTTTCAATTGGTACAATATCTTGTGTCTTTGAATGTGTACATTTAATATTGACTACTTCGTCAGCAATTTCTTGATCACCAATGATCATTGCAAAATGACTATTCAAACGATCAACCGTTTTAAACTGTGCTTTTAAAGAACGACCTTGATAGTCCATATCAACACTAAAGCCATTTGCACGTAGCATTGCCGTGATCTGTACCGCTAAATCTCTTGCTTCATCTCCCATTGGCATAACATACACATCCAACCCCTCAGGTTCTTCTAATTCTTCATCCATAGCAATCAATAATCGTTCCATTCCAAAAGCAAATCCAACTCCAGGTGCTTCTGGTCCCCCTAATTCCTGTACTAAGCCATTATAACGACCACCGCCACCAACAGTGGCTCCTGCACCTAAGCGTGGATCATCAGATATTACTTCAAAAACTGTATGACAGTAATAATCTAAACCACGCACTAAATTTGTATCAACAACATATTCAATTTCTAGATCATCTAATAACTCACATACTTTGGTAAAATGTGCCTTAGCCGCTTCACTTAAATAATCAACTGTTTTTGGCGCATTTGCCATCGCTGGATGATCATGATCTACTTTACAATCTAAAATTCTTAACGGATTTGCTTCATAACGATTTTTACAATCTTGACATAAATCATCTAAATATGGTGCAAAGTGTGCTTTCAAAGCTTCACGATAAGCATCACGACTATCACCATCACCAAGAGTATTTATATGTAATTTGACACCTTGTAACCCTAAAGCCTCGACTAATGTTACTGCCATTGTCATACATTCAACATCTAAATATGGTGATTCATAACCAATCATTTCTACCCCGAATTGGTGAAACTGACGTTGCCGCCCATTTTGAGGACGTTCATATCTAAACATTGGTCCAATATAATATAATTTACTAATTTTATCAGGATTAGAAAACATTTTATTTTCTACATAAGCTCTCGCAACTCCAGCTGTTCCTTCAGGTCGTAATGTAATTGAACGCCCCTTTTTATCAGCGAAAGTATACATTTCTTTACTTACTACATCAGTTGTATCGCCAACTGCACGAGTGAATAACTCGGTGTGTTCAAAAATAGGAGTTCTCACTTCTTTAACATTATAATTAGCACATATTGTTCTAATTAGTTGTTCTAATGTTTGCCATTTAGCACTCTTTTCTGGCAAAATATCCACTGTTCCTCGTGGTGCTTTATACATCATCTTTCATTTCCTCCTTGATAATATAAAAACGCCCTTAAAATAAGGACGTTAGTTAACGCGGTACCACCTTAATTCGTGTTAAATAACACGCTCTTATGTCTTAACGCGACAGACGTTTACTCCTACTAGATTTCAAAGTAACTCCTCCCAAGTGTCCCGTAATGATCCTTTAAATACTTTCACCAGACGTATTCTCTCTATAAAAGGATTTAACTACTTAATCTTGTTCATTGGATTAAATTGATTATATATAATATTTCATAAAATTGCAATAACTAATGAATAACCCGTTTAATTTCATAGATTCCCTGAATCCGATCAATATTATCGATTGCTTGTTGTAAACGACTAGCATCTTCAACTGAAATCTTTAATTTAATGATTGCTTTCATATCTACAACATCAGCATGGATATTCAAAATATTAATTTTCATCTGCCCTAATGATGTTACCACATCATTCAATAAATTAGGTCGATCCAAACCAACTATTTCTAAATCTGCTTGAAATTTCATCGTTGAAATGGATGCAAAATCCCAATAAACATCTATCAATCTTGCTTTGATTTCAGGCTGTTGAATATTCGGGCAGTCTCGACGATGTACTTTAATTCCCTGACCTTGTGAGACAAAGCCCATAATATCATCTCCAGGAATTGGATTACAGCACTTTGAAAGTTGAATTCTTAGTCCATCTAATCCCTTAACAACAACACCCGAATTATTACGCGAAGACTGCTGTTTTTCATTTACCTGATTATTTCGCTGAAGCATTTTCGAAATACTGTCAAAGAACCCCGACTTTTTAGGTACAACTCGATCCAGCAGATTCATTGCCGGTAAACTTTTTTTACCAATAAAATATAAGATATCATCAAATGAGCGGGCACCAAAAGAACCTAAGTATGTTTTATACGTATCTGGATCCATATATTTCTTTTCATCTAATTGGCGTTTTTTCAATTCATCACGAAGCATTTTACGCCCATCTTCAATTGTCTCTTTTTTAGTTTCTGCCTCACGATTAGCAATAAATTGTCTAATTTTATTACGCGCACCTGCAGTTCGAACAAATTTTAGCCAATCTTCACTAGGTCCTAATGACTGCTTATTAGTTTTAATTTCGACTACATCACCAGTATTTAATTTAGTATCAATAGGCACCATAACATTATTAACGATAGCTCCAACTGCTTTATGTCCAACTTCCGTATGAATTCGGTAAGCAAAATCAATTGGTGTAGAACCATTCGGTAACTCTACGATCTTTCCTTGCGGTGTTAAAACATAAACATTGGCCTCAAAGATATCACGCTTTAATGAATCATAATACTCTTTAGCATCACCGTCTTTAATATCGTCACTTAGAGAAATAAATTCTCTAAGCCACTGCAATTTTTCACCAATTTCTTGTTGTTCTTTCTTCGATGAATAGCCTTTATTTTCCTTATAGCGCCAATGAGCTGCAACTCCTAATTCAGCTAGCTCATCCATTTCTTCAGTTCTAATCTGAATCTCAAAGGTATTTCCATCCTCACCAATTACTGAAGTATGCAAAGATTGATACATATTTGGTTTTGGCATAGCAATATAATCTTTAAACCGTCCTGGAATCGGGCGATATTGATCATGAATCAAGCCTAAAATTCCATAACAATCCATCTTATCTTGAGTGATGATCCTTAATGCATATAAATCATAAAGTTCATCAAAACGTTTCTTTTTTACAAACATTTTTTTATAAATACTATAGATTGATTTAGCCCGTCCCAAGATACGATACTGATAGCTATTATCATCCAATATTTGTTTAACCGATGCCATCATTTTTGCAACTGATTCTTTCCGTTCTTCTTGTTTAGTCGCTAATAATTTTGATATCTCGCTATATGCAACAGGATCAAGATAAGATAGGCTTAAATCCTCTAACTCTGTTTTGATATCATTGATTCCTAAACGATGAGCAATTGGTGTATAAACTTCTAACGTTTCTCGAGAAATTCTTTTTTGTTTATGAGGTGGCATAAATTGTAATGTTCGCATATTATGAAGTCGATCTGCAAATTTAATCAAAATAACGCGAATATCCTTTGCCATAGCAATATAAATTTTACGATGATTTTCAGCATAAACATCAGATTCATCTTTAAATGGCATTTTACCAATCTTGGTAACCCCTTCAACTAACGTAGTGATTTCCTCACCAAAACGTTCTACCATTTCTTCCCGAGATACTCCACAATCTTCCATGACATCATGCAAAAGTCCTGCCGCAATAGTAGCGGGTCCCGTTTGTAACGTTGCCAAAATATATGCTACCCAAATCAGGTGAATCGTATACGGTTCACCGCTTTTGCGTTTTTGCCCCTCATGCTTCTCCATAATAAAATCGTATGCCTGATTAATTAAATCAATACTTTCTTGATTTGTAATATATTTACCACACACTTCAAGAACATCATTAATTGTAACTGTATCGCCAGCACCTTTATATTCAGCCATAATGTCACCCCCTCTTATTATTAAAAAAGAGATTTAATCTCTTTTTAGTATTTCAATATTGAATAGATATTATACCCTTGAAGTTTATCACGTCCTTTTAATCCTTCAAGTTCGATTAGAAAAGCAATTCCTACTACCTTTCCACCTAATTTTTCAACTAATTTTACAGTTGCTTCAACTGTTCCACCAGTTGCTAATAAGTCGTCTACAATAATAACATTTTGCCCTGGTTTAATACTGTCAGCATGCATGTGCACTTCATTAGTTCCATATTCTAAAGCATAAGTTTCACTTACTGTTTCACGAGGTAATTTACCCGGTTTTCTAACCGGAACAAACCCTGCATTTAAATTATATGCAACGGGACATCCAAATAAAAAACCTCGAGCTTCTGGTCCAGCAACAATATCAACATTAGTATCCAGACTTTTAGTCCACTCAACAAATCGGTCAATCGTTTCTTTAAAAGCTTCCTTATCAGCCATCAACGGTGTTACATCTCTGAAAATAATACCATCTTCAGGAAAGTTTTCAATACTTGCAACATACTTAGTTAAATCCATTCTATTTCCTCCACATAATATCCTATGATATTTAATTATAACATTTTTATACTTTAATTTAAACTATTTAATATCTTCAATAATTAAGTTGACAGATTCAATATTATTAAAAACATTAATATTAAACTTACCAACTGCATTGATCATTTTAGTATCTTTTAATTGTTCAAAAAGATCTCCATGATTAAAAAATAACGCTTGTGCTTTGACTTGCGGTAATGACAAATCAAAACGAATATGTTTACCATTCGATAACGACGTAACTTTACTTACTGGTAAATCTTTTATGAAAAAACGCATTTCTTCATTGCCATTGCCTAGTGGCTCTAATAACTCTAATTGTTTTACACTAACTTTACTAATCTCATTTCCTGTAACTTCAATTACATCCACTAAAGGAGGAGTATAATCTTTTAATTGTATATTTAAATACAATTCTAATTTTTCTTTTAGCTCCTCAACTTTATCACTACCTACACTAAATCCACCTGCTAAAGCATGACCACCATAACTTTCTAACAAATCTTGAACATTTTCAAAAATTTTATTCAACGGTATCCCTTCAATTCCACGAGCACTGCCTTTATAAAGATTTTTTTCACTATCAAATGTCATCACAAAGCTAGGTCGGTTATATTGTCGAGTATATTTTCCTGCCACTAAACCAATGATTCCTTCGTGTATTTCATTTTGATAAGCATATAAAAATTGCTCATTCGGGTCAATCATTGTTAAAACGCTTTGATATTGTTTATTTGTTAATTCTTGTCTTTTAGCATTTACTTCAATTGCTTTTTCACTAACTGCTTTTAATATTCCAATTGAAGCATCACTTCTAAAATATTTAACGAGATGATTAGGATTAATAATTTCACTTAAGCGACCAAATGAATTAATCTTCGGGGCGATGATAAACCCAATACTAGTAACACTATAGGTCTGATTACTCCCCAATAACAATTCTAATTGAGGATATTTATTTTCTTTCATAAATTCCAATGCTCTTTTTACCAATGCTCGATTTTCATCAAGTAATGGCATCATATCAGAAATTGTTGTAATAGCTGCCAATGAAAATAAGTATTTATCATGCTTTTTTAATAATGCACTTGCTAATTTATAAGCTACAAAACCACCCGAGATTTCTTTATAAGGATAATCGGGTGAGATTTTTGTATGAATAATAGAAAAAGCATCTGGTAATTCATCATCATAATTATGGTGGTCAGTAACAATAACATCCACTCCCAATTCATTAGCTTTTTCGATTGCCTCATATGCCTTAATTCCATTATCAACCGTAATAATTAATGTATACCCTTTATTTGCCATTTGTTCAACACGATTTGCATTTAATCCATATCCATCTTCTAAACGACTCGGAATATGGTATCCCACTTCCACTCCTAATTGTCTAAAAGCTTCAACTAAAATTGATGTTGCTAAAATCCCATCACAATCATAATCACCGTAAATACAGATTTTTTCTTTATTACCAATTGCCTCATGAATTCTTTCTAATGTCATTTCTGCTTCAGAAAATAAAGAAAAATCATGATATACTAAACGACTTGATAACATTGTTTCAATTTCTTGAGATGAATATTGTTTATACGCAAAAACCTTAGCTAAAAGTGCATTAATCTTGTATTCTTGCATATAGTGGTTGTAGTCTAAATCATTAATAATCCGCCAATCCATATAATCTCCTTTCAAAGAAAAATAGTTGCCTTAGCAACTATTTTGAAATAAAGTCCGAAAAATCATTTATACTCAAACGAGATGCTTCTTTAACTACTTGTAAACTCAGATAATCAAAAATTTCAGAAAAATCTAAATTCATGATATCATCAATTATTTCACACATGGGAACGGCATCTCTTTGTTTCCATTTGCGCTCAAATAAGTAGTCTTTAATTTGTTGTTCAGAAATATTATGAATATTCTGCTGTTTAAAATCACGGGCTTTTAGTTTTATTAAAAAATTTAGGTCACGTTTATTAAATTTAAAATCATTAATCGATTCCATTTTCAGCCCTCCATTCAAAAGTCACTTACATATTATATGACAAATTTCACCAGAAAGGAAGTGCTTTATGAAAAGAAAACTAATAAATTCTTTTATCATTCTTTCCGCTAGTTCAGCAATCACAAAATTGTTTAGTATTCTTAATCGCATGATTTTAGCGCGACAATTAGGACAAGAAGCGATGGCACTATATATCTTAGTAATGCCAACGGTTTCATTATGCATTACCTTAGGTCAATTAGGAATTCCTTCAGCAGTCTTTCGACTTGTAGCAAACCCTAAATATAATAATAAAAAAATTGTCATCTCCGGTTTAACGATTTGTCTTTTTACTTGTATAATTGTCATGAGTGCCTTACTTTTTTCATCGAAATTTATTAGTCATAACCTTTTAAAAAATGAGGGTGCTTTCTATCCTTTGTTGTCACTGGCATTGTTTATTCCGCTCGTAGGGATTAGTGGAATAATTAAAAATTATTTTTTAGCGAAACAAAATGTCTTTTTAGTTGCTAAAGCTGGCTTTGTCGAAGAAGTTGCTCGATTAAGTTTTAGTTATTTAATGATTAGACAATTTTCTTTCTTAACAGATACCTATCTAGTTAGTTTTGCAACACTGGCAATGTCTGTTGGTGAATTAGCATCCATCCTCTATTTGACGACCCGTCTCAAGGATCATCATATTACAACCTTTAATAAGCAGAGTATTGTCAATAATTTGCAAATTAAAGATATGTTAAATATCGCTATGCCATTAACCGGTTCACGTTTATATCAATGTTTAGTTAGCTTTCTAGAGCCAATCATCCTCGTCTATGTTTTAACCAAATTCGGTTTAAAAGAAAGTATGATCCATCAACAATATGCAATTATAAGCGGTTATGTCATATCATTATTAGTTACACCCACTTTTTTTAATGGCGTAATTTATCGCCTGATTCTCCCGATCATCACTAATGATGTAGTTTATCATAAAATCAGCGCTGCTAGATATCATATTCTAATTGCTATGATTGGTAGTTTTTTAATTAGTCTACCGTTTACATTGATTTTTTATTTATATCCAGAAGTTTGTTTAAAAATCCTTTATGATACAACAAGCGGAGCTACTTATTTAAAATATATGTGCATTCCATTCACTATCTTTTATTTAGAAACCCCTCTTAGTGCATTGCTTCAAGCTTTGAATAAAAATCGTTTAATGTTTGCAATCAGCATCATTCAATGTACTTTAGAAATAGTTTTAATATATTTTCTTAGTCAGTCACTAGGGGTTTTCAGTATAGCTGTCAGTATGTTAATCGGCATTGTCGTTGCACTATTTATTAATATGGTCGCTTGTTATAAATATCTATTTATCGATAATAAAAAAGCTTAAAGAATAAAATTAAGCATTTTCTTTAAGCCATTTTGAAAATAATTGTAATCCTGTTTTTATTTCGTCACTGTTATTAGCAAAGCCAAAACGTAAATGATATTCTTGATCAAAACATGCCCCTGGAACAAAAAACACTCCTGTATCCTGTTGTAATTTAGCACAAAGTTCCCTAGACTTTATCGAAAGATGATATTTTAAAAAGGCTATTGTTCCAGCTTCAGGAACAACGCAATCAACCAATGGCTCTTGAGCTAACCAATCAATGAGAATCTGTCGATTAGTATTAATAATTTTTCTACTTCGTTCAAGTATCTTGTGATAATTTTCAATAACTAAAGTTCCAAGATAATCGTTAAGATAACCTGTTGAAATAATATGATAATCACGACGATCATTTATCAGTTTAATTACTTCATAATTAGCTTTTACCCAGCCTAACCGTAAACCAGCAAATGATGTAACTTTAGATAAAGAGGCTGTAGATATCCCTTTATCATATAAATCACTGATTGCGACTTCACCATCACCTAATCCTTGATACACCTCATCACAAAGAATATATAAGTGGTATTCTTTTGCTAAATCAGTCAAATTTTCTAGAAACTCTCTAGAAAATTTTGTACTTGTTGGATTATTAGGATTAACGAGACAAATCATTTTTGTATTATCCTTAATTGCATTTTCGAAATCACTTAACCGAGGTAACCAATCATTTTCCTCCAACAACGGAATAAGCGTAGTTTCAACACCTAATGATTCTGGAAAAGAATAAAATTGTTGGTATGTCGGTGTAATCGTAATTAAATGATCACCAGCTTCGAGCAAAGAAATTAAAACCATCTCATTAGCATTGATACAGCCATGACTAATCGTAATGTTATCGGCATCACCATTTTGGTATAATCTTGCAATCCCTTCCCGCAATCTTTGACTACCAACAATAGGTCCATAGTCCAATTTAGTATTTAATAAATTATCAATGACTCCTTTTTTATTTTCAACCAATTCTAATAAATCATTAATACTCATTGAAGCTACACAAGTTTCCGCCAAATTATATCGATAGTTGGTTTCATATTCAGTCATCCAAGCTTCAACATCAAATAAATCAATTTTCATTAATGCATCACCTTACTTAAGAAATCTTTTGCACGCTCTGATTTTGGATGTGTAAAGAAATCCTCCGACTTTGCTTCTTCAATAATTTTTCCATTTTCTAAGAAAATCACACGATCTCCAACTGTTCTTGCAAACCCCATTTCATGAGTTACTACCACCATTGTCATTCCTTCTTTTGCTAATTCCTGCATTACTTCCAATACTTCGATAACCATTTCAGGATCTAACGCACTAGTCGGCTCATCAAACAACATCACTTCCGGTCCTAAACATAGTGCTCTAGCAATAGCAACACGCTGTTTTTGCCCACCCGATAATTTATTTGGATAAACATCTTTTTTATCACTCAATCCAACTCGTTTTAACAGCTCTAATGCTTTTTGATTCGCTGCCTCTTGTTCCATTCCCAAAACCTGAATTGGAGCTAATGTTAGATTTTCTAAAACTGTTTTATGTGGAAAAAGATTAAAATGCTGAAAAACAAATCCCATTTTGCTACGAAGTTCTTTAAATGCTTGAGGGTTTTTAGCATTCAATGGCTGCTCATTTATGAAAACAGTTCCTTCTTCAGGAATTTCTAATCCATTAATACAACGTAACACTGTACTTTTCCCACTTCCACTAGGTCCAATCAAACAAACGATTTCTCCTTTTCTTATTTCTAAAGAGACATCATTCACTGCTTTTAAATCGTTAAATTTTTTAGTAATATGCTCAACTTTAATCACTTACAGATAACCGCCTTTCTATCTTTCTCGCAAAATAAGATGTTGTTAAGGTCATAATTAAATATAATACAGCAGAGGCCAATAATGGCGGAATCAAATTAAATGTATTCGCCCCCAAAATTTGTGCTGAATATAATAATTCAGTTGCTCCTAGAACCGAAATTAGTGATGAATCTTTAATTAAAGTAATGAACTCACTGACGATTGGAGGAATGATTCTTTTAAACGCCTGAGGCAAAATGATTAATTTCATTGTTTGTGTATAATTTAGTCCTAATACTTCACAAGCTTCCCATTGACCTTTATCAACTCCCATAATTCCACTACGGATCAATTCTGTCGAATATGCACCACTATTAATACTCATCGCAATAGCACCACAAACATATGGATCAGGAATAAATCTTTCCCCAGTAATCGAACGCATTAATAACGGAAAAGCAATATAGAGAAAAAGTATTTGTAACAACATGGGCGTTCCACGGATCAATTCAACGTAAACATTTCCAATAAGTCTTAGTATTTTATGTTTTGAAATTTTTGCAGCAGCACCTAAAACCCCAAGAATAAGGCCAAAAAACAAAGCACAAGCGGCTAGTAATAAAGATTTACCAGCCCCTTGTAGTAAAAAAATCAAATTGTCTGCTGTGCAAAAAGCAACTAATGCATCCACGTTTATGCTCCCCACTTAGTTTTTAATTCTTGATATTTATCTGATTTAATGAATTCAGCAAGTGCTTTGTTGATGTCTTTAATTAAATCTTCACTTCCTTTATTAGCGATGATTAAATTTTCTTCTTCTAATAAAGTTTCATCTAACATCTTATATCCGCCTTGTTCTACATAGTTTTTAGCAACTGCTTCATCTAAGATGATTGCATCAATCCCACCAGAATTTAAAGTTTCAATTAAAACTTTAACATCTTTTACTGCTTTAACTTTAGCATCTTTAATATCATTAGCTACACTTTCACCAGTAGCAGCCAATTGAGCTCCAATATTTTTACCCTCTAAATCAGTTTTAGTAGTAATTGTACTATCATTAGCAACTAAAGCAACTTGTCTAGAATCATTGTATTTGTCTGACCATAATACATCCCAGTCTTTATGCATTGTAAATCCAGAAATTCCTAAATCAATTTGATCAGAAATCAGACTTGTAGAAATTGTATCAAATGACATTTGTTTAAATTTATATTCATAATTACCACCGTTATCATTCATAATTTTAAACAACTCTTTAGTCATATCAATATCAAATCCAACCATATCTTTGCCCTCTAAAGACTCATATGGTGGATAATCTGGAGAAATCCCAATCAAAATTTCTTTCGTACCATCACTACCGCTGTTTCCGCCGCAGGCAGCAAGTGTAAATGCCATCGTACATACTAATAATACTTTTAATAATTTCTTCATTTTTCTTACCTTTCCTTTCCTATCCTTGCGTAAAATAAAAGTCTCTTAGCTAATTAAAAGCTAAGAGACGAAATTTCCGCGGTACCACTCTTGTTGATATAAAAAGTCTTATATCCCCTCTTGTCTGTAAAGTAGACATACTGACTGCCCTACTATTAGTTCAAACAGTCCTCTTCAAAGTGCGGTTCATTTAATCTTGTTTACTGACCTTTCACCAACGCCAGTTCGCTAAGAAACTTAATTAAATTACTCTCTTTATCAACGAGTTTTTATATATACCTGTATTATATGAAAAAATAATCTTATGTCAACTGTTTTCGGTTATTTTTGACCAAGAAATTTATGATTAAAGTTATCAATATGTTCGCATATCTTCTTTAGCGGTTCATTATAAGATTCTAATTCCATTAATGTAGTATCTAACATTTCATTAGTTTCGTTGAGCATATCAATATTTTCTTGGTACTGTTTAGTTCGACTCCGCTTTTTTTCATCACTACGTAGCAATATCATACAGCCAATAATTAAAAAAGCCAAAATACCTGCTATCATTAAAATCCATTTTATTAGTTCCATTTTTCATCACCTACTAGTAGTATACCACATTTAGCTAATCTATCCATCCAAAATGTTTACAAGCATATTCAATCCCATCTTCTTGATTAGATTTAGTTATATATGTAGCTACTTCTTTTACCTCATCAATTGCATTTCCCATTGCAATTGAAATAGGTGCTTGTCGCATCATTGAAATATCATTATGTCCATCACCAAAAACAACTATATCTTCAGGTTTTCCTCCTTGTATTTCAATCATTTTCAAAATTCCATGATATTTTTCCAACGGCTCAACAATTAATTGATCACCATGATATCGCATATAACCAAGTTTATGGATTGCAGTCAACTCAGCTTCCTGCTTGTGTGTAGCCATAATAAAAATCTTATAAATATTATCAACCCGATGAAAATCAATCTGTGGGTCTACAATAATTTTTGTATGCATTTTAAAATTACTTAGCCACTCATTACATGTATATAGTTCAGGAACATCCCCTAAAGATACACCGAAAGGAAATTTCTTTTCTATGCACTCATCAATTATTTCTAAACAAATATTTTTATCTAATGGTTCAATTCCTAGTAATTCTCCATTTATGACTAAACCATTTCCCCCATCACAAACTAGATTATCAATTTTTGATTCATGACTAAAATCCATTGCCATCCAGTGCGCTCTTCCTGTCGCAATTGCAACAAAATGACCATTTTTTCTTAACTTATCTAATGTTTCAAAAGTTGAGGGTAAAATAATTCCCCCAGGATTACTATTAGTTAATGTTCCGTCAATGTCAAAAAAGAAATATTTTCTCATATATAATTCCACTCCCTTTAGTACGCAACTAATAATCTCAATTGCCTAGCTTTGCTAAACTAGCAATTAACAGGCATGCATACCTTCCTTTCCAAATTAAAATATAGTTATTTTTTAATTCAAATTATTTATTAGTATTTAAAAATAACCCATTATTTATTGTACATTGTTTTTAGCCGGCTTTACTAGTATTTAATTAATTATAGAGTAGCTTTAAACTGATTTTTTATTCGTGTATAAAATTTCTTATCGTCTTCATGATGAATATATGCACCATTTTTTTATTGGATTTTTAATGAAGCTAGATTATTTTTATGGACTGACAGATATATTTTATCCTCTTTAATAATATTTTTAGCTATTTGAAGAGTTACCTTTAATCCTTCACAGTATGCCCGTTTCCTCTATATTCTTTTTTATTACATATCCAATATGTCCGGCACCATGAGCCAACTTTTCAGTCAAGTAATGTCCAATCCTAAATCAGTCAATAATTTGATCCTCTTCCATAAAAACACTTCTGTTTCCGGAACCCATCCCTCAAGAAGTCCAATCCCGTTGGAAGAATTAATATAACCTGGCAAAATTTTATTTTCAAAATCATTTTTGTCTTCTAGAACATTAGAAACATACTCATATTCTTGCTCTAATATCTGCCATATTTATCTTCTTTGAGTACAACATTTCTAATCTCCTTTTTCTTAAATTACTAATCTTATTTGAATCAAAAAATATAGTTAATAATAATTTTTAGCAATAATATTTTATCTATAAAGCTCATTTTAATTCGATATGGTCAATAAAATTAAGTGGTAGATCACTTAAAATATCTAGAGCCCAACATTCCCGCTCACGTTCTAATAACGTAAGTGGTGAATGAGCATCATATCCAAAAGTTACTTTACAACCATACATAGCAATTATCTCCCAAAATTCACGAAACGGATATGGATAACATGCCTTTAATTCATTGTTTATATAATATTGTTTTTTTCCATATCCAAAACCATTTAGATTAATTTCTAACGGTGTATCATAACGGATGCTAGCTTTTGCTATTCGATGCGCCGCATCAACACAAGCATTTGAAAAACTCCTTCTCCCCATCATAAAATAGTCAGGATGAGCTACATATGTAATAAAATTTTTAGATAATGCCTCCTCTATTTGCTGTGCATAAACATATACATCCTCATCAGAACAATAACTGTCATAGTCATAAATTAAATATTTAAAATGTTGTCCCAAAATCATATAATCACATTCTTTTTTCAAATTCATCAAATCATTAAAATGATCTTTTAAATACTCAACCTCATAGCCAACTTTAATATCAATCTTATCTTGATAATCTTGTTTTAATTTTCTTATCGTTGCAATATATTCATCTTTTTGCTCATAAAACATTCGTGCCCCAGAAATCCGTATTTCAGGATAAGGCAGATGTTCGCTAAATCCTAACATTGTAAATCCAGCCTCAATTGCACTTTGAATGTATTGAATATCTAGTCCAGTTGCATGCCCACATCTTGTTGTATGCGTATGAATATTCCATTTTTGCTGCTTCATTAAAAATTCCCCTTTCTAACTAATAAATGTGAAATTTATTTAGTATTTTAAATAAATATTGTTTAAACCAATGTACTATAAAATAATATTAGGAATATTATAACATATTTCTTATTAAATAAATCATCCTGTTTCTCAAAACAAACCAAAACAAAAAAGCCACTATATACAGTGACTTTTTAGCTTAAGTATAAATTATTCTTCTTTTTTCTTCAATACAATCACACTGCCAGCTAAAGCCAATAATCCCGCTAAGGCAAATGTTAACATCATAGAATCATCACCTGTTTTTGTCGCAGTTATAGCACCATTACCTGGTTTAGCATCTGGTGGTGTTTGAGCATTTGGATCATCTAGAGTAATTTCTTTCACTACCAAATTGTCTAATGCTGTTTTCAATAATATTTCTACAGCAGTTACTTCATCTTGGGTTGCTTCGTTATTATCAAGAACTGCTTTTGCTTCTACTAATGCGCTCTTAAGCGATAATAATGATACTGCTGTATATTTTGTTTGATCTGTATTTTCAGCTTTATTGATCAACTCACTTAACAAATCTTTATTTGGCTTTAATCTTAATTGTAAAAAGGTTCTTACTAATTGATCATGCGTTTCACTTACTTCTATTTCTAAAGCATCAGGATTGTTCAAAACATCTTTTGCCGTTGTTAAGACGGATTCTAAATTTTTCCATGTTGCGCTTAAATAATCATTTTTGTTTAATTTTTCAATTTTTTCTACTAATGCACTTAATTGTGTTTTATCGCCCTTATAGAATTCCAACATTTGCATTACATTAGATAAGCGTTCAAAAGCTTTATTTATTTCAAGTTCATTTGCATCCTTTTTATCAAAAATTATTTGAGCATTTTCCAATGCAGCCTTAAATTCAGTCACCACAGCTGGTACAACCTTATCTAACTGTTCTGGTGTTACTTGTTTAGCCATTTCAAGAGCAACTGATAATTCTTTTTTATTTTTCTCAAGTAACTCATTTTTTGCTTTTTCTAATGCTTCTTTAGCTAAATCAACTTCATCTTGTGGTACATTTCCATCATATATAGATTCAGCATTTTCTAATGCTTTTTCAAAATTTTGCCAAGTTTCAATAGTATAATGATCTTTATCTAATTTCTTCGCTTCGGCAATCAAATCTGATAAAGCTTTTTTGTCAGATTTATATACTAATAATGATAAAACCGTATTATATTTATCACGTAAATCTGTTTCATTTTCATCAACAACAAACTGTGCCAATTTATGAGTCAAATTAACATTTTCAGCCGTTTGCAATACGACTTTTAAAGTATTTAAAGCTTCTGCAGCTGCCTCCCAAGACTCAGTAGTATATACACTTTTATCTATAGCTTTAGCTTGTGCAATCGCATCTGCTAGTCCTTTTTTATCTGGATCTTTAGCAATTGCATCATATTCTATACCATATCCTAATTCATAGACATTTTCGTCAGTTGAATATACTCCAGATTTTGGAACATATTTTGGGATATCTACCGGTAGTTTCCCAGAAGCTCCAAATGTACCTAAAGCTACTTCAGTACCTGCTGTCAAGTTAGGACTAAATGCTGCTGTTGCTCCAACTGTACCACCACCGAATGATTCCGTAATATCCAGCCCAAGACTAGTAGTTCCATACACTGCTAAAATACCATCAGCATCTGGGAAGGCTTGAACATCATAAGGATGATTTAATGAAATAACAACCGTCTGCTTTCCATTTTCTTTACAATACTTAGTAAATAATTGTGGGCAAGCTACCAAATATCCATCTATTCCACTAGCACTACTGATTTCTGAGGCATGGACAAGAACAGTACCCCAATCTAGCACATCTTTATTTGTCCCAACAAAATTAGTTCCGTCAGAATTTATAGCACTGTTTACCTTATCGTTTAATCCTGTCCAATTATAGTGCTGCAAAATCTTATAATCTGCCCCCTCTGGAATAATTCCCGCCTGTTTAGCTCTTTGCCAAGCCAAAATAAAACGATTATTATTCCTTGAATAAGTTGATGCAAATACTACTTTTGAATCTTTAGTCAATTTAAGTGGTAATACATTATTTTCATTTTTAACAACAGTAACTGCATTTGCAGAAATTAATCTCTCTGTTTCACGATTTTCAACAGAACCAACCACTTTCGAAGCGATTGCTTTTTTATCATCTAATGTAGTTGTATCATTTGCTAAATCCATGACATCTCTGTTGTATTTACAAACTAAAATTCTTTCCACAGATTTATCCAATTCTTCTAATGATAATTTAATTCCATTATAACCATCTTCTTTAGTATAAGCATCGACAAATGCATTAATCAGTGGAATTAATTTAGATTCCATATCTTTCATAGAAGAAATATCCGTAAATGGAATATCTAGAATATCAACTCCAGCTTTAACAGCTAATAAGTTTCTTTCGTTTGTATCAAAGTAATTAGCCACACCTTGCATTGTCATAGAATCAGTTACAATGACACCGTCAAACTTCATTTCATCTCTTAATAAATCAGTTAAAATTTCCCTAGATAATGTAGCTGGCGGACTCATCAGCTCATCTTTTTTATCTGAGTAAATTTCTTCTGTTACAATATTCGGAAATTGGATATGAGCAGTCATAACCATATCTGTTCCAGCATCAATTGCCGCCTGAAAAGGTACTAACTCTATTTTATATAATTCTTCTTTAGTCGCAGGAACCGAAGGTAAACCTGTATGCGAATCTGTAGCTACATTTCCATGCCCTGGAAAATGTTTAGCGGCAGTTGCCACATTATTGCTTTGAACTCCTTCAATATAAGCAGAAACAAATTTAGCTGCTAATTGCGGATTACTACTGAATGAACGTAATCCAATAACGGGGTTATTAGGGTTATTATTTACGTCAGCATCTGGCGCAAAATTAACATTTACACCAACCGCATTTAATTCACTACCAATAATATTACCTGCTTTAACAGCATTTTCAGTATTACCGCTAGCACCTAAAGCCATATTTCCTGGTAAGGCCGTCCCACCAGTTAAACGATATACGATTCCTCCCTCTTGATCAGTAGCAATTAATAGAGGAATACTGTTTTTACCTAAATCTTTGTCCATTGCTGCTTTTTGTAAACCATCTGTCAATTCTACATTTACTTTTGCATCGGAATTAAAGTTAGCAGCAAATAAGATAACACTCCCTATATCATATTCACCAATAATCTCATGAATTTCATCGTTAATAGTTTGAACCGATGAAATTTTAGTTCCATCTCTCATTGTCCATCCACTACGGAAAGATAACATTAACTTTTGCCCGATTTTCTCTTCTAATGTCATTTTACTGACAAGTTCCCTTGCTTTTTCTGCATTGGTTAGCGCTCTAACATTAGAAATGTTTGCACTAAATACAGTTGTAACAGCCATTGATAAAGCCATAATTAGCGAAATGATTCTCCTTTTCCCTAACCTTTTCATTTTTTTGCTCCTTTACCCTTCTCTAGTCTAAAATAAATCAAAGGCCTAAATAAATTGCAACAAGTATTTGATACTTGCGGATTATTACCAAGTACTAACAATATTTGTTTTCCCTTAATTTTTCACACTCCTTGTCCATCTATTTTGTCATACTTGATTGAATCAGTAAACATTCATTACTTTTAAAAGAATAAAACCTAAGTAAAGCAAGCAAAAAAATTGCTCATACTAATACTTAGGCTATAATTGATTTAAAGGTAATACCACGTCTATATACTTATATTCTAGATAATTATATAGACAATGTCAATGGCAACTAAAAAATAAAGTCAAATAAATGTTATTATTTATACACTTCACATACAACACCTTAAATAAACTTTAATTAGCTTCTTAAAATTAACTTAGATACTTTTCTTCAAAAACATTTATTGCCAACGGCTTGCTGAATAAATAACCTTGAACTGTTTCAACCCCATATGAACACAGCGTAAAAAACTGCTCTTCAGATTCAATTCCTTCCGCTATCATATCCAGCCCTAATCGATGACAAATTTTTGAAATATATTCCATGATTATCTTAGTTCTTGGATTTAATGCAACATTACTAATTAAGCTCTTATCCAATTTTAGAATATCAAACTCAGCATCCGATAATAATGCTAAATTGGCATACTCCGTTCCAAAATCATCAATAGCTACAATAAATCCAGCACTACGAAGTTTTGATATTACCGTTTTAATTTCAAAATTCTTTTCGTCATGTACTCGTTCTGTTATTTCTATTTCTATATATTTAGTAGGTATTTGATATTTTTTACAAGTTTCTAAAATACGTTCAACAAAAGATTTACCACGAAGTGATTCTATAGAAAAATTTATTGAAAGCGGAATTAATGTCCCAGCATTATCACAGTAACGTATCAATGCTTCTGCCCCAACACATGAGCAATCTTCACATAAAATTTTAGGTTGTAGATAGACAACAAAATGACCGTTTTCAATCTCAGATTCTAGATAATCAATATTAGTGAGATGCAGCATCTCATCGCTATGGTGACGATACCGTCTGGAAATCATATGCTTATGATAAAATTCTTTTTTATTTTCATACATCCTTGCATCTGCCTCAGCAATCATCTCATTAATATTACCTACTGCATTAGTCCATTGTGTTCCTATCGCTACTTGACAAACTGGTTTTTTAGAAAAACTTTCACTTAATTCTTTAACTCGTTTTTCAAATGACTCTTTTTTTATGCTTTGACAAATAATAATAATAAATTCATCCCCACCAATACGATAAAAATCAGCTTTTTTAAATACCATTTTCATACGTCTAGCACATTCAACCAATAATGCGTCACCAACTTCGTGTCCAAATTGATCATTTACATCTTTTAAACCATTTACATCTAAATAAATAATTCCCAATGAAGTATCCATATTAAAAAGTTTTTGAGTATCTTTAATATAACGATTACGATTATAAAAGGTCGTTGAATTATCATGATAACTCAAATATGATAATTTTTTTTGACTCTCTGCATGTTGTAATGCTAATGAAACGAAATAACATAATGTTTGAAGCAATGAAGCAATATTAATAATTTTATCTGGAGGTGGATTATCAACTCCTAAATAACCTGCCAGTTCGCCATTTTGTTCCAACGGAGCTACACTAAGCTAGTTATTGACTGACTGTCTAGTATTTCATATTCTTCCAATGAAATTTCTTTTATTTCTTCTAAATTTTCAATGATTACACATTTATCATTTTTAAAATAAGGAATCCACCGATCAATCATTGCAAGAGGAATTCCTTGTAGGGTGTTTTTTTGTGATATAATATTTTCCGCACACCATTCATAGTCATTATACATTAGTTCATCTTTAATATAGATTATGTATGTTCTTTCTGCTGATAAAAAATTCCCAAGCTTTCTCAACACTTCAATAATTGCAGTACTAACGCCATTTTCACGATATAATATACCAATACATTCTGTAATCGTTTTTTCAGCCTCAAGTGTAAATTTTAACTGCTGTTTTTCTATCTCAGATTCTGTAGTATCAAAAGCAATTTCCATTCTTGCAACCTTACCATCCCACTCAATTAAACGATCTTTTAACAGGTAATGCCGTTTAGTTAGCGGATTAGTAAATTCTCAAGTATAATTTTCCTCTTCTTTCAAATAGCAGTTAGTACAAAATTACAAGGCGCATCTCTTCCTTGTAAGACTTTATAACATTTTTTCCATAGATTGAATCAACCTCAAATATTTTCATTCCGGTTTCATTAATAAATAATAAATCATAAGTTTCTAAGTCAACAATATATAAAAGTTCAGAAATATCATTTAAGGGAGCCAGCCAGTCTTGCAAGTTATACTTTACGTTGTTTATTATTTTCTTCCTCTTTCTCTAATTTTTTTCGTATTTTTTCTTGTTTAGTATTATACTTATAAATAAAAAACACTAGTATTGCTAACGCTAGATTCAAAATTATTAATGTTCCTTCTGCTGAATACACGCTCTTTTCAGAATACAATTCCGTAGAATGTACCGTATCATCTGCCAACTCAAAAAAGGCTTCACTATAAAAATATAAATTCCCATTATCTCTGCCTTCTCGAACCAAATAAATTTCTTTTTTTAACCCCTCCCAATCAAATTTCATTTGAGTCATATTTTCTTGGAAATCATCAGAAGCTAAACGAATCAAACCAAGTTCACCATGTCCAGTTTGTAGTTCATCAATAATATCATCTATTTTTTTTCACTAATTTGTCATTTGGCTTATTACTTAATTCTTGTTTGATCAATCGTTGCGTTGCACCACGAACAACACCAGTATAATTGATAACTCTGGCATTTCCTTGAAGATTATGAATTACATAAATCGAAATAATACTAGATAACAATAGTGACGCAGTTAGAACAATTAAAAATAATTTTCTACGCATAAAGGAATCCTCCCAAAGAATTATCTTTTTACACTTTATAAGCAGTTATATTATATTTTCCAACAGTATAAAAAGAACATTCAAAATTTAATCATGTTCTTTTACTCGCTAAATATTTTAAAACTAACCTTTATTTATAAGTATACTCTATTGCACTCTTATACGAAAATTTAACCATAATTTAACATTTTTTGTATCACACTAAAAAAGGCCAATTCGGCCATTTTTAAAATTTGTATGTAACTTAATCGATTGGCAAATTCAATAATTTCCAGCTCAAATCAATCATCTCTGGTTCATCCATCGAATTTTTTATTACTACTTTCCCTTCATGATTTTCTTTCTGCAATAATTTTTTTCCTGCTAACTGCCGCTTTAATTCACATGAAGTTCCATGACTGCCATCAATAATCTGTATTCTTCGCTCTCCTAAAAATTCTTTTAAATACGGTCTTAAAAAGGGGTAATGCGTACATCCTAAAACAATTGTTTCAGTAGTATCATTTAAATAAGGGACAAGTGTTTCATTAAAATATGCTTCTAAAAAGCTCCCATTCAAATTTCCATGTTCTACAAATTCCATTAACCCCTTACATGATACTGGTATTATTTTGGCACGGTCTTTATAGATATCTAGCAGCCGGTTAAACTTTTCTTGTTTTATTGTCATAGGTGTTGCCATTACTAAGATTTCACCACCATGGTTTGATTCAACTGCTGGTTTAATTGCTGGTTCAATTCCAACTATTGTTAAATCAGGATACATTATTCTAAGCTGTCGAACAGCTGCACTTGTTGCAGTATTACACGCTACTGCTAATCCTTTGATCCCTAATTTTAATAATTTATCAACGATAGCAAAGGTTAAATCTCTAATCTCATCTACTGATTTGGTTCCATAAGGAGCATTTAAAGAATCACCATAGTATATAAAATCTTCATGAGGCATTATCTTTATCGCCTCTTTTAAAACACTTAATCCCCCTAAACCAGAATCAATGAATCCAATTGGTAAATTTCTTTCTTCATTTATTTTCATTCGTGTTCTCCCCTTTATCTAGCACTTGATTAACATCTCTAAAATTAATTGCATATTAGCACTTGTATCCAATCTTGTAAAGTACCTTTGAATTAACAATTACATGAATCATTAATAAAAAACTCCTTTATTACCGTATAATAATTATTAAAAACAAGATAATATATTTGATTAAAGCAAATTAAAGCCGTTCATAATAAAAAATGAAGGAGTGATAAAATTATGCCATATATTTCAAATGTATATGCAAGACAAGTATTAGATTCAAGAGGTTTTCCAACAATTCAAGTTGAAGTAACTACGGAAAGTGGATTTTCTGGAAGTGCGATTGTTCCAAGTGGTGCCTCAACAGGAAAATATGAAGCCTTAGAATTACGCGATAACGATGATGCACGGTATCGTGGAAAAAGTGTATTTAAAGCAATAAACAATGTGAATGAGACTATTGCCAAATTAATTAAAGAAAAAAGTGTATTAGAACAACGAGAAATTGATTTAGCAATGATTCGCTTTGACAATACAGAAAATAAAGAAAAATTAGGTGCTAATGCCATGCTGGCAGTATCTTTGGCGGTTGCAAATTGCGCTGCAAACTATCTTGAAATTCCATTATACCGTTATTTAGGCGGTTGCAATGCTCATGTCTTACCAACCCCGATGATCAATATTGTAAATGGCGGAAGCCATGCTACTAACTCACTAGATTTTCAAGAATTCATGATTATGCCAATCAGTGCCAATTCTTTCTATCAAGCAATGGAAATGGCAACAAATGTTTTCCATACTTTAAAAGATATTTTGAAAAGAAGTAATCTAGCAACTTCTGTGGGTGATGAAGGTGGATTTGCGCCTAATCTCGAATCCAATGATGATGCCCTAGAATTAATCATTAAAGCTATTAAAGAATGTAATTATGAACCTGGCAAAGATATTTCAATTGCCCTCGATGTAGCTGCCAGTGAACTATACCAGAATGGTATTTACACAATTAATGGTAAACAATATACAAGTGATGAATTAATTAAATATTACGAACAACTTGTAAGCAAATACCCTATTATCTCTATTGAAGACGGTTTAGATCAAGAAGATTATACTGGTTGGAAAAAACTTACTAGTAGACTAGGAGCTAAAATTCAATTAGTTGGTGATGATTTATTTGTTACTAATACCAATCGGTTAAAAGCCGGAATCGCAGGAAACTATAGCAATAGTATCTTAATTAAATTAAATCAAATCGGTACTTTAAGTGAGACTATTGATTGTATTGAAATGGCTGTAAAAAACCAGATTGCTCCAATTATTTCACACCGTTCTGGTGAAAGTGAAGACACTTTTATTAGTGATTTGGCAGTCGGTTTAAATATTGGACAAATCAAGACTGGTTCGATGTCTCGTAGTGAACGTATTTGTAAATATAATCGTCTATTAAAAATTGAAGATGATCTTGTCGGTAATTCATGTTATCAAGGAAAGATCAATAATAAATAATTTATCTCTTAAATAATTCAATTAAATAACTTAATTAGTTTTAATTTAAAAATGGTAGCGATATTATCAATAACATCACTACCATTTTTAACAAAAATATAAATTCTTTTATAATAAAATGTTATCTTCGTTCATAAAACAATCACTTATTCCATTATAACTTAGTGATTTAATCAACTTTAGTTTTATTTCATAATCATGAGTAGTTTCAAAAAGACGAATTTCCTTTCTTAAAATTGTAGGAATAATCGTCATATGATAACGATCTATAAAATCTTTTTCAATTAATTGTGAAATCAGATTTGTGCCTCCATAAATCCAGATATTTTTTCCTACTTATGATTTTAAAAGATTTAAAAAATCGTAAGCATCATCATTAGTAAATTTAATTTTAGCTCCATTTTCATAATATTTGTGTGTAAAAACATAAGTAATCAAATTGTCATAGACCCACATCTCAGGTGACAATTCTGTTACAATTTGATGATAAGTATTCCATCCCATAATTACTGTATCTATATCTTTAAAAATTCTTGATTGCTATTTTGATTATCTGAATTAACACCTTGCCCATGTAACGCCACATCTCCACGAACAATATAACCATCAAGGCGTATTGCAACATATAAAATTATTTTTCTCACTAATTTCTCCATTTAAGCATGCTCTTCACATAAACTGTTTGTAATTTACACTTTCAAAACATTCTATTGCCTTTCATCATGATATTTTTCTATTTCCGCAAAAGTTAATTTACGCACTTCAGTTCCCGAATACTTAATATATTTATCCATTTTAAATATTAGTGCCATTTCTTTACATACTTTATCACTATTTTTCTTTAGATACTCTTTCAAATAACCAGTACTACTAAAAATCTTATAAGAAGTTCTCCATTATTATTTTCAATTCGATATATCACACATGTTTTTTTTACTATAATCAGCTGTACATAAATACATCTTAGCAATTTCAAGGCTTTTAAATGGAAAAGTCCACCTTATAACCCTCGTTTAAATCACATTCTATACAGATATTTCTTCCACACGTTCCACAAATATACTGAGTATGTTTTTCTAAACAAACTAGCGAATTTAATAATGACGTACAGCGTCTTTCATCCACATAACATTCTTGACACATTTTTCTTCCTACTTATTTAAGTTATATAAATAATTTATCCATTTCGAGGAATTTCTTTTAGTTTCAAAAGCTTTGTATCCCTTATGACTATAAATATATTCTATTTTCCATTGGCCTGAACCTACTTGCTTCTCTTCAAGGAGGTTCTTCAACAGAATCGTACGTTGATCCCACCATAAATTTCGTTCATTTACAATATATACTAAATCTGTCAATGATAACATATATGCTTGAGGAAACATGATTTCATCAATATATTTACTAATGCATTGCTGATTTGATAAGCGCTGATACACATTGTGCTTTAACATATATACAATTCCCTGTTCAATCAGTTGTTCGACATGAGAATCAGCATTTTTAATATATTTAGCATAAGTAATCAATGCTCGTACAGTTTTACCAATCCCAATATAACATGGTGTAGCTTTCATACATCCGCCATGTTTGCAAATTTCTCCATATCGCCAAGATGTTCTTTGATTTCTCTCAAATACTTGATATCTTTTTATCCAATCTAGAGCATTCTGTGCTTCATTACTCTTTGCCATTTGCAATCGAGTATATGCTTCTAAAAGCATTGCATTGTAACAAGGAACAATGCAATCACCTTGTCCATTATATGAAAAACCTTCATCAGCAGCTAAATTATTAGATATAAAATCAATGATTTTTTGAGTATATGGCAATTGTTCAATAAATGGTATTTCTGATAAACAAATAAGTCTAAAAATATTAAAGAAGGGACTGTCTTCATAATCTCTTGTCAATTTTTCAACTAATTTAGATTCTTTTAATAATTCAGATATTTCTATTTCAGAAAAAGCTTCACCATGCTCAAAGCTTTTTCTTAAAATCAATGCACTATCTATAGCTTGTTCTTTCATTAAAATTATTCATCCTTTAGCCATTTTTTTAATTCAATAAACACGTTTTCCATCCTCCGGCTTGTCTCACCAAATAACTCGTTATTGATTACCGGCAGCTCCTCATTGCCAAAAGAACGTTTATCTATATATGTTTGATACCACAATTCAATTTGAATTGCCTCACAATTTTCAACACTGGCTCCATAATATTTAGTAATATAGCCTCCTGCAAAAGGATTATTTTCAGTCACTTTAAAATTTTGCTTCTTCATCATTTTTTTAAAGAAATTTGTAGTTTTAGAAGTACAAGCACGACCATTATCATTACCAAGAATAATATCCGCGCCATAATTCAATCCAAAGCTATGCAAATCAATTAAATAAACTTTTTTAAAATATTTTTGCTTCTCTAGCAATGCTTGTCTAATCGCCTCATGATAAGGTAAATAATAATCAGCAATCCGTCTTTCAATTTCTTGTACTGATAATTCGTGATTATACATTAAAGCTCCTTGAGTGGTTTTTGTATAAATTAGATTTGTCTTATAAGAACTACCTTTTTTATCGTTAATATCACGATTCACATCAATCAAATGCCGGTTCATATTATTAATAATAATTGTGAACCCTAATTCTTTTAAAAAGCCATACAGTTTTGGTAAATACCAATCAGTATTAGGAAAAATAACATCGTCCATTAAATTTTCAGCCATTTCAGAAGTTATATATGTTCCACTATGCGGTAAGCTGATTACTACAGGCAGCTCATGCAACGATGTATTAATTGTATACATCGACTGTTTATCTTTTAATATCTGTATCATACTATTCCTCTCATATTTTCCCATCTTAATTTAGTTTAAAAAAAGTGATAACTATATTTTATCATTTACCCATATGTAGATCATCAACAAGTAGATGGTGTGTTTGAATTAAAAATGGTAAAAGTATTTCACCATCATATTAGAAATATTTTCTCTAGTCGAATAAGAGAGTCTCATTATCCTTCTTACCAAAGTTAGTGTGTAATATATGTTAATATGGTATCCTAGACTGTAATGAAAATTAAAATACATTATTTCCTAGTGAATCAGTAAATATTCAGTTTGTTCTTTTGCCATTTTTGTAGCCAACTGGATATAGTCTTCTATCTTTGGCTGTATTGCAACTATGACTACTTCAAATAATCCAATCTCTAGCTCTAAATATGTAAGGGCTGTGTCGATTTGATCATATAGAACGATTTGACCGTCAAAAAATCAGTACCTGCATGCCTCTATCTCACTTGCATATTTACTTACTGCATAGGTCAAAACCATTGTGAATGAATAATTTTGCTCTCAAATTCTTTTTTAAATTCGCAGTATCTACTTCTAAGTTCAGACAAAAACATTGTTCACTACTATCTCAAAAAAACTGACAATACATTGATCTTTTCCAATTATTAGGGGCAATTATTTTATATAATTCCATCCTATTTCTCCTTTAATCGTATAGATACAGTTTACTCTTCTCAGCTTTTTAACACAACAATAATGATATAAAAAAGATTATCACAATCTTGTTTTAACTATTTATACTGATCTTTAAATTGTTATAAAAAAATAGAAGTTCTGAAATAAACCATTCTTCATTTGGAGACCCAAATAACTGAGTTCATTTCAGTTCTTCTACTTCTATTTATTAAACTGCATTTTATAAAAGGTTGCATATTGGCCATTTTTTGCCAATAATTCATCATGTGTTCCTTCTTCTTCAATTCCTTTTGTAGATAATACACAAATGCGTTTAGCATTTTTTATCGTTGATAAACGATGGGCAATAACTAACGTTGTTCGATTTTTGGCCAGTGATTCTAATGATTGCTGAACAATATGTTCACTTTCATTATCCAATGCACTTGTCGCCTCATCAAAAATTAAAATTGGAGGATTCTTTAAAAAAACCCGAGCTATACTTAATCGCTGTTTTTGCCCACCAGATAGTTTCACTCCACGCTGACCACAATCAGTATCATAGCCATCTGGTAATTCCATTATAAAATCATGAGCATTTGCTTTTTTAGCAGCCTCAATGACTTCTTCATCTGTTGCGTCAAAGCGACCATAACGAATATTATCTAAAATTGTTCCAGCGAATAAATAAACATCCTGTTGGACAATCCCGATATTTTGACGTAATGAATTTAATTTAATATCTTTAATATTTTGTCCGTCAATAAAAATATTACCCTCACTAACTTCATAAAAACGTGGCAGTAATGAGCAAATGGTTGTTTTTCCTGCCCCTGAAGAACCAACTAAAGCAATATACTCACCAGGAGCAACTTTTAAATCAATGTCTTTTAACACATAATCACTTTTTTGATTGTATCTAAACCCGACATGCCGATACTCAATGGCTCCTTTAACATCTAATAAATTATGAGCATCTTTTTTATCCTTAATATCAGGTTCAATTTCCAATATTTCCATGAATCTTTCAAACCCAGTAATCCCATCTTGAAATTGCTCAGTAAAATTAATAAACTTTTTAACTGGATCAATAAGATTATTAATATAAAGCAAGAATGCAATTAAATCAGCTGTATTTAATCCATCATTAGAAATAAAAATAGCCCCAAAGAAAACCGCTGCTACAGTCACCATACTAGTAAAAGCACCTAATCCTGAATGAAATTTTCCCATATAAAAATAACTATTTTTCTTACTGCTTACATAACGACTATTTTCATCATGAAACTTAATAATTTCATGACTTTCATTCCCAAAACTTTTTACCACACGAATTCCCGATAAATTATCTTCAATTCGTGCATTAATATCCCCTACTCTTTGTTTATTTCGCTTAAATGCTCTTTTCATTTTACGATTGTAATAATAAATAAATGCACCCATCACTGGAATAAAAGCAAAAACAATTAATGTTAATTTAAGATTAATTGTTGCTAAAATAATAAATGCACCAAAAAATTTAATAAATGAAATAACAATGTCTTCAGGACCATGATGATAAAGTTCAGTTAATGAAAACAAATCGTTTGTTAAACGTGACATTAATTGCCCCGTTTTTTGTTCATCATAAAAACTAAATGATAATTTTTGATAATGTTGAAATAATTCATTACGCAGATCACGCTCCATATAAACCCCCATCACATGACCTTGATATGCCACAAAATAGTTACATAAATACTCAACAATAACTAAAACTACCATAAAAATCCCTAATTTATATATGATGCCCATTTCAAAATTATCAGCTATTAAAACTGTTCCTGTAATGTAGCGAATAATCATTGGAAAAACCAATGTAATCCCTGCAGCAATCATTGCACAAAACATATCTGCTAAAAATAATTTTAAATATGGACGGTAATACGATAAAAATTTTTTTAATCTCTCACTCATTATTCAACCTCCTTCTATACTCTTTATTTCACCATATAATAACATATTTATCCAATAATTTTAAGTATTTTATCCAAATGTTAAGATTGTGTTAATTTATTTTACAAATAATTTACAATTACTTAACATTTCTATATTATGTTTGTGTATAGGAGTGTGATTTTATGACGTTAGCGGACATTGATTGGCCGATGATACTTGCAGGTTTAGGATTGTTTTTATTTGGAATTGAGTACATGGGCGATGGTTTAAAAGGATACTCAGGTGATAAAATGAAAGATATCATCGATAAGTATACTTCTAGTCCATTCAAAGGTATAGTAATAGGTGCATTTGTAACTTGTTTGATTCAGTCAAGTTCAGGAACAACAGCATTAGCAATTGGTTTAATTCGTTCTGGTTTGATGACCCTCGAACAATCAATTGGAATAATTATGGGTGCCAACATCGGAACAGTTATTACGTCCGTATTTGTAGGGTTAAAAGTATCTCAATATGCAGTATACTTTATTATCCTTGGGGCAGCTTTTTTAATGTTTTCAAAAAACAAAAAAACAAAATATATGGGACAAATCATCTTTGGATTTGGATGTTTATTCTATGGTTTAGAGTTAATGGGAGATAATTTAGCAAATATTTCAAAAGTCCCAGAATTTACACAAGTAGCGAATTATCTATCACAAAATCCATGGTTAGGATTATTGGGTGGAACATTATTAACAACAGCAGTTCAATCTTCAGCAGCGGTAATTGCAATTGCTCAACAGATGTACGGTGCTGGAGCAATCGGTTTATCTATCGCTTTACCATTCCTTTTTGGAAGTAACATCGGTACAACGATTACTGCCGTATTAGCTTCATTTGGTGGAACAGTACCAGCTAAACGTGCTGCTTTCTTCCATGTATTATTCAATGTGGTTGGATCACTATTATTTATGATCGTCTTATCGCCATTCACGCTCTTGATAGAATGGCTTGCTGGAGCATTAAATATTTTACCTGAGCTACAATTATCAGTAGCTCATGGAATCTTTAACGTTGTAACTACGGCATTCTTTTTTCCTTTAATACCAGCAATCGTAAAACTTATCAAAAAAATCTTACCGAGCAGTAAAAAAGAAATAAATATGGATTTAAGCGAATTAGATCAAAATGTTGTTCAGTTATTCCCGAGTCATGCTTTAGCTATTGCTAAAAACAAGATAATCGAGATGGGTCATATTACAATTGAAGCAGTTGAAGGAATTAGAGCTTATTTTGAAACTAAAAACCCATTAGCTAAAGATGGTGTTTATGAAATGGAAAATGCTATTAATACACTAGACAGTAAAATTACTGAGTACTTAGTTTTGATTTCGCATGAAACTCTAAATGACCATGATTCTAATGACTATTTAGCAAATATGAAAACTATTAAAGATTTTGAAAGAATTGGTGATTTATGTATTAACATTGTTAAATATTATGAAGCAATCTATGATGAAAAAGAAGATTTTTCACCAGAAGCTCGTGAAGATCTAGAAGCGATGATGGATATGGTCATTGATATGTTAAATCACGCAGTTAAAGCCTTTGATACTCATGATTTGGATGATATTGTTTATGTTGACGACAAAGAAGCAGATTTAGATTACTTCAACAAAAAAGCTAAACAGCGTCATATCAAACGAGTTGGTCGTAAAATTGAAAATTCAGCACTAGTTAATTCAACTTACGTCGATATTCTTGCTAATCTCGAACGAATGGGCGATCATTGTCAAAATATTTCTGAATCGTATTTATTAGATGAATCAGCCTATCTTAACGAAGAACCAGAATCAGCATTTTCAAAGTAAACCGTGTTTTACACGGTTTTTCTTTATTGTTTGGATAAAAAATGATAATCTAATAATATATTTATAAGGAGTCGATTATGAAATTAAGATTAACTAATTATGATACTAGTGAGTATAAACAATTTGAAGATATGCTAAATAATTTATCAAAGTCAGGCTATAATTGCAAAAGCGTTGATATGTTTACAGTTTTTAAAAAAGATGAGCAACGTCTCTATTATAAAGCAGATATTTTTGTACCTCAAAAAAAATCTTCTAAAAACAATCGTGAACAGCGTGATCAGTGGTTATTAAATTATGTAAACCACGGTTATGAATTTATTGGTAAATCACGAAAGATATATGTTTTTAAAGCCGCTCAAGCAGCCAATATTAAGGGTACAGATCAAGCGCTGCTGCTAACTTATTTTAAACGCAATAAGACCATCTCCAATATTATTTTTATTTTTGTCGCTATGCTGCTTTCTTTTTTACTGATTCCAGGTGTTTTTGCTAATCAAAACCCAATGGAATTTATCACGAACGGGTCAATAATTTTACATTATATTCCCTTATTATTTTGCCCAGCATTACTAATCCGTTTCTTCAATCATCATCTCACTACTGAAAAGATCAAACTAACTTTAAGTAATAAAAAAGCAAATAATAAAATTAGCAAATATCCATTTATTATATCAAATTGGTTATTAATTGTTTCAATTGTTTTAATTATTGCTGGATTTTCAATCGATTTTATCGGGCGTGAGACACTCCCGCTTAATGATAGGATCATTACATTATCAGCACTTGGTCTATCTAGTAACAATGATGAATATAATACTTTTAATAAAAGCAGCAGTTTAATGATCAAAGAGGCAATAAGTTATAATGAAGAAAATGATAATGATGCTTTGATTGTTAATTATTATTACTATAATTCAGAAAAAAAAGCTAAAAATGCTTTGAACGATTATTTAAACAGTGTTAACTTTAAAAATAAAAAGCAAATAACCAATGGTTATCTGCTTTCAAATGATTCAATTTATAATTGCATTGCTTTTGTTAAGAATAAGCGATTAATCATCGTTCAAACAACAGTAGATCTTCTTGAAAACAATACTTATCAAAAAATTACATCATTTAACTACTAAATCAGTTCAATAACTGATTTTTTATAATTTAGTTAATAATTTGATTACTTCGTCTATTTTCTGATCTGCATCATGCTCATTAATCGCATTTTTAACACAATGGTTGAGATGATTAGATAATACCTCATTATTAGCATTTTTAATTAGTGATTGAATAGCTAATAACTGATTCGAAATATCAATACAGTAACGCTCATCTTCAATCATCTTAATAACTGCATCAATTTGTCCTCGCGCTGTCTTTAAACGTAATAAGACTTTTTCATTAGACATTTTTAATTCCTACCGCTTTATAACCAGCTTTTTCAATAGCATTTTTCAAAATACTATCATCTTGAACTGTTTCAACACGAGCAAGATTATTTTCTAAATCAACTGCAGCAGTTGTGTCTGCTAAGCCATTTAAAGCTTCTTCAACATGTTTTTTACAATGTTGACACATCATTCCTTCAATTACAATTTCCTTTTTCATCTTCTTATTCTCCTTTTGATAGTATGGTTTAAAGCGTTTTAATCGTAACGCATTAGTAACAACACAAACTGATGATAATGACATGCATAAAGAACCAACCATGGCATCTAATCTTAATCCAAAACTATAATAGAAAATACCGGCTGCAATTGGAATCCCTATCACATTATAAATAAATGCCCAAAATAAATTTTCTTTAATATTAATAATTGTTCTTTTTGATAATTCAATCGATGCCACTATATCACGAATATCATCTTTCATCAAGATAACATCGGCTGCATCTATCGCAATATCATTTCCTTTACCGATAGCAACACCCACATCACTACGAACTAGCGCAGGAGCATCATTGATTCCATCACCGACCATTAAAACACTATTGCCCTGTGCTTGCAATTGTTGGATTACATTTTCTTTATCTTGTGGCAAGACTTCAGCAATTACCTCATCTAAACCTAATTGTTTATTAATAGCATTTGCAGTACCTTTTAGATCACCAGTTAGCATAACTGTTTTAATTTTCATTTCTTTTAAACGCTGAATTGCTTGACGACTTGTATCTTTGATATCATCAAAAATACTCACCAACCCTATCAGCTCTTGATCATGAGCTAAAAATACTAATGTTTTACCTTGAATTAAATATAAATCAATTTTTTCTTGATATCGACTTAAATCAATTCCACTCTCTTTCATCATCCTTAAATTACCAACTGCATATTCAACATTATCAATTGTTCCTCTAATTCCCAAACCACTTAATGATTCAAAATCAGTAATCTCTTTTAATTCTAAATTCATCTCAGCAGCTTTTTGAATAAAAGCATTCGCTAAAACATGACTAGAACCCTTTTCTAGCGATGCAATGATCGCAATTACTTGTGCTAATTCTAATTTGTGACTATAAATATCACTAACTTGAGCCATTCCTTTAGTTAGAGTCCCTGTTTTATCAAAAACAACTACGTCAATATTATTTTCATTTTCTAATACTTCTGCACTTTTGATTAGGATCCCATTAGTTGCTCCAACTCCTGTTGACACCATGATTGCTACTGGAGTTGCCAAACCAAGAGCACATGGACAAGAAATAACTAATACCGCAATTGCGCTAGTAATAGCAAAATTCAAATCTTCTCCCATTATCAACCATCCTACAAAAGTGATTAGGGCTATTACGATTACTGTAGGAACAAAATATTTAACAACCTTATCAATAGTTCTAGTCATTGGTGCTTTGGAACTAGATGCTTCTTCAACCAATTCAATAATTTTGGCTAATGTACTATCCTCAACCGTTCTTGTTACAGTATATATAAAAGTACCTTGGAGATTATTTGTTCCCCCAATCACTAAACTACTTACTTCTTTTTCAATCGGAAGACTTTCACCAGTAATCATTGATTCATCAATAGAACTAAATCCTTGTACTATCTTACCATCGACTGGCACTGTTTCATTTGCCCTTACTAGAACCAGATCATCAATTTTTAATTCGGAAATTTTAACAATTTCTTCTTTGCCATCATTAAAACGACAAGCGACATCAGGAGCCAATTCTAATAACTTCCCAATCGCATCAGTTGTTTTCTTCTTTGATTTAGCCTCAAGATATTTCCCAAAACTAATCAATGTAACAATCATACCAGCAGATTCAAAATAAACATTATGGACTAAATGCATCTCCATTAAAGATCCGCTTAAAGCTAAAACAACTGAATAAATACTATAGACAATAGCAGCTCCCGCACCAAGTGCAATCAACGAATCCATAGTTGGATCAAAATGGATCAAATTCTTAAAACCATTAACAAAGTAATCTTTTTTCAAAATCAAAATTGGAATCAAAAAGATTATTTGTAATATGATATTAAAATAAACATTATCCCTAATAATATTAGGGATTGGATAACTGAGCATTGATGACATTGATACATACATCAGTAATCCAAGTGCGATGAAACAATAAATTAATTTCCTTTTCAAATTACTTAAGTCGTCATTATCAACTAATGCATCATCATAACTACTCGCCTGATATCCACCATCTTTTACGGCTTTAATAATCATGCTATCATCAACTTTTGTTTCATCAAATTCAACATTCATTGAATTTGTTAATAAATTCACCTCAACATGTTCAACTCCCGGTAATTTACAAACACTATTATGAACATGATTTTCACAAGCTGAACAAGTCATCCCTTTTACACTATATTTACGTTTCATAAGACCTCCTCCCCCCTCCTAGAGGGTACGGATATAGTATAGCCCAAAATAAAATTTTATGCAAAAGAAATGCACAAAAAAACTATTACAAAAGTAATAGTTAATAAAATCTTGTAATATCCTCAACCGTTTTACGTTTAGGCCGTTCTGGCTCAATATCACTAATACCTATAGCAATAACTGAAACAATTATTTCTTCTTTAGAAATATCTAACAATCCCTTGATTTTATCAATATCGCGAATCCCCATGACCAATGATCCTAATCCTAATTCTGTCGCTTTTAAAAGAATATTTTGATTGTGAAGTCCAAGATCATAACAGCCCCAGCCATTTGCCAGTTCGTTACTAGGCGTTCCATCACGTTCAAATCCTGAGCGATTTGGAATGAAAGATGTTACTATTAAAACCGGTGCATCTTTACAATTTTCTTGATTAAACTCCGGTAAACATCTCTCTTTAAACTCATTCAATAAAGGTTGTGATGTAATAACATGATATCGAGCTGTTTGACTATTTTTCCAAGATGGTGCTTCGACTGCTGCTTGAATAAGCAATTGTATCTGCTCGTTAGAAACAGGCTTCTTTTTATATTTTCTAATACTTCGGCGCTGCTTAATAATTTGGTCTAATGACATTATTTTTCCTCCTTACTCATTATTTTGATTACCTCTTACTTCAATTATACCAGAATTTATCAGTTCAATAAACTTATCAACTAAATCGGGATCAAATTGCAATCCCCGATTACGCTTTAATTCATTAAGAGCATACTCTAATGAATATGGTTCTTTATAACTCCTTCTTGAAGTCATTGCATCAAAAGAATCCGCTATTGCCATAATTCTTCCTCCGGCCGGGATATCTTCACCAGAAATTCTTCTTGGATATCCACGCCCATCATAACGTTCGTGATGTGTTAAGACAATTGGAATAACGTAGTCCAATGAAGGTAAATGTCGAATAATATTAACTGAAGCTTCCACATGCGATTGCATAATTTGGTATTCTTCATCACTTAATTTAGAAGTTTTCTTTAAAATATTTTCTGAAATCCCAATTTTACCAATATCATGAAGAAGTGCAGCTTCATTAATAATCTCGACTAATTCACTATCATATCCACATCCGATTGCTAATTTTGTAGCATAATAAGCAACATTTTCAGAATGGGTAAAAGTATAATGGTCTTTTGCATCAATTGCAGCTGTCAATGCATAAATTGTCGGCGCATACTCTAAGTAAATATTCTGTTTTTCTCGATGTGCATCAACAATCGTCACACCACTTGTACTTTCAACCACTCCTGCATTATAAACTGATACACGATTTTTACCATGTCGCTTTGACTGATATAGCGCTTGATCTGCATAATCTAATAATTGCTTAATTGTATTGGCAGATACCGGAATAGAACTAATACCAAAGCTTGCAGTAACTACTTTTAAAGTATAGTCACTATCTCGTTTATTCATATTCATTATTTGCTCGCGAATGTTTTCGGCCAGATCTTTTGCTTCTAAAGGTCCATAATTTGGTAAAATAATCCCAAATTCCTTTCCCCCTAAACGTGCTGTATAACCTTGTGTATTTACATAATCATCCATAATTCGTGCTACATTAATTAAGACAATATCTCCTTCTTTATTACCATACAATTGATTATAAAGCCGAACATCATCTACACTTACTAAAATCAATGATAATTGGCGTTCTCCCAATTTTTCATATTCATTATTCAAAGCCTCATAAAAATATTTACGATTCAACAGTCCAGTTAATTCATCACTACGTGCTTCATTATAAACTGTCTCATACATTTTTGAATTAATTAAAGCAATGGCACTAATTGAAGCAACTGAAGACAAGAAACTAATTTCTCCATAACTATACCCCGAGCGCCGTGGTTTGGGAGCCAGCAGGATCATCCCAATTAATTGCTCTTGTTTAACTGGGATAATTCCTTCAATATTTAGATTTTCAAATAATTGTTTCTCACTGTCCCACATTGAACGATAATTTATTGAATGTCTAAATTCACTATAAAATATCATATCATCGTTATTCATTAATTTAATCACCACAGGATTTTCATGATTAATAATATAGTTATTTTTTCTTAACGGTGAACTGCTGTACTCAATTGAATAATCACCATTGTCATCTAAAAGACAAATATACACTTGTTTGGTTTCGACACATTTCAAAATTATTTCACCCATTGCCCCGACAATTTCATTTACTTGCAAAGTTTTTGAAACATAGTTAGAAAACTCTTTTAAACTATCTGATTGCTGAATTTCTTCTTTTATAAAAATTGCATCAATAAATTTTTTTAACATTGTATAAATTATCGCAGTTACAATCGTAAAAGCTACTGCAATTACTAATACATAATAATTTTTAGTAATCAAACCAAAATGTTCAAATAAAATATTTTGAAATGTACCAACTAAATTAGCAAATAAAATAATTGACAACATTCCAGCTATTACATAACTGCTACGTCGTGAAACTAAAAGATTAAGCCTAAATAAACGTCGTTTATACAAAGTATAGAACATACATATTGCATTAATAACCCCAGCAACAATATCAATTGGAAAACCAGCAAACCACCCCAACATAACACAAGTATTTCCAAATATTAAACATGCAATCCCAGCAAACATTGGCATTAGCCGGATCACCTGATTACGATTTTCTTTAAAGCCTTTTATGATCAACGAAACACAATAAATAATACTTGCTAGAAAGAAACAATAAAAAATATACGTATAAACATTAGAAGTATAATAAAATGCTGGAATCCCGCTAGCCCTTATTGTATATTCAGGTGCTGGCAGCAAGAGTTCTGTTGTAGCATTAATAATGAAAAGTCCGACAAAAAGAAAGAACCAAATAGTATCTTTTTTATGGGGTGAATTAAATAAAAATTCATGGACAAAACTAATAAACGCATATGGTACTAAACATAAACCCAATAAAGAAATATCATACCAAAATTTGACTGATGGTCCAAACATTGAACGCATAAAGAAAGAACCACCAGTCCAAAACATCATCGCCATTAACAATGTCATAAAAGCTTTAATCAACTTAGTTTTCTTTGAAGCCGATAATGAAATAAATAAAAATATATAACAGTACAGCGCAATAATCGAGACATATGTATAATTATTCATATAGTCGTCCTCCCATTTCAACCCGATAATCCTGATCTTGAATCGTTAACAGTTCATTAATTTCTAAAGTTGGAGGATTAATTTTTTTAATTTTATGAGAATGATTTTTTTCATAATAGGCAAATGTTCCAGCTTTTATAATTGTTATTTTTAACGGATCGATACCTAGAATTTTCTTTAAATCCTGATAATCTTGATCTACATATTTAAAATAAATGCTTAATTGTTCCCTTAGTATTTCAATTGAAATAGCTTGGGTGATTTGAGCATGTGGATCCATTTCAACATATAGATGCAGATATGGACGATTATTATGATTAAATTCTTTTTTAGCAATATAATTAGTGATTTTAAGTCCCGATAATTTGACAACTTGATCAATCGAATTTTCAGTAATCCTTGTAAACCCGCCAATATCAATGACATTTGGAACCCGATCGAGATATTTAAATCGCGGTAATTTAATATTCTCATCTTTATTTTTAAGATCAATACACTGATACATATCACCTACTCGATAACGCATAAAGGCTCCGCCTTTTAAAACAGATATTACTAATTCATAACTCATTCCTTCTTCAACCTCATTTATCAATACTGTTCGAGGCTGATAACTAGAATCAGCTAGATTTTTCTCCATTTCGTCACTTGGGATAAACTCATAAAAACAAGCATCAGGGAAAAAGTATAATCCATTTCGGCTCCACGTCTCAGTGCCTATACAAGTTGGTTCCGTTCCAGCAAATATTTCCATTGGACGAATACCCCACAATTCTTCTAAATCATCCTTATAACAAGCATTATCTGTTCCTGCTACCATAAATCCCTTTAATTTAAAAATATCTTTAGGTTTTAACTCACGTCCTTCTTTTATGCATTTGCATTTTGCTAATACAATCTTAGCAAAACGTAATGGAGATTTTTTTAATAAAGAAATAGCACCGCCACCACCAGAACTCATTTTTCCTAAACTTAAACTAACATAATAAGTTACACTTCCTAAACCAAAAAAATAGTCAATTCCCTTTGACAATCCTAATTTAAATCCTACTTTATTTCGAGTTGAAAAACTCATTTTCACAGCATCCTTAACAGGCGGTAAAAATTCAATACCGATTTCCTCTTCAAATGCTAATGGTAACAAGCCTGTTGCATAAGGTAATGGTGCTAGACCATATAAAATCGTATCTGTCGAACGGGCTTTAAAATCCCCTCGCTTTGTTGAAGTTCCCAATAACAAACAGGCACAGACATTTCGTTTAAATGTATCCAGCATACTTTCAGTATAAGGAGCCACCTTGATGGGATGTTTACCACCCTCCCAAGTTGTCTGGATCCATAAAACCGGTTCATCTGGTAAAAGTTCGCTTTTCTTTTGTAATAAGTCGCTAGCATAATCATCATAAGAAGTTAATGGAACTAGTCCACGAAACTCCTTAATATTTTTTGGTGTACTTCCTTTTAATATTTTTTTCCCTAATGGGCTTCGTGACCATAAGGCAATTTGTTCTTCCATCAGACGATTTTGAATCTGAACAAATTCATCCATCGATAAATCTAAAAAGCCACAGTATTCATTCCAAACATCTTCTCGACTCCGTGCTTTTAATTTATCCTCAAATTTCATTTTGACACCTCCCCAAATGTTCTAATACAGCTTCTAATACTTTTAATTGTTGGAACAAGAAATGGTACTATTTTTTTATATTCATCGTAATCAACAAATTGCTTGGGGAAAATAATTATGTCTTGTAAAATCACATACCCAATATTTAATAGATTAAATCCAATCAACATAAATAACATAGTTTCATTTTGAAAAGCTAGATATAAACATAAATACATTAAAATCATCATGTGCACCCCCGGATGACGACATAAGGCATAGACACCGGTTTTTACACACGGCTGTTTATTCTCGGTATTTTTATATGCATCATCAAATTTTAACGCAAAAAATAACGTATAGATTAACCCTATCGCTGCCAGTAATGCAAGTCCCAAAAAGATAATAAAGTGTGCATCTATTTTTTTAGGAAAATAAATAATAATATTCGCTAAAGTAGCAAATACTAATATTATTGACCCAATCGCAAAAAACTTTTTAAAAATTTTATTACCTAAATAAATTAAATTCAAATCATAAATGTACATCATAAAAAAAGCAATAATCCCACAAATATTTAACATATATACCCTCTCACTCTATTTTCATATATGTCTATTATACACATAATCGCTCAATTTTTTAATGTATTTAGTAATTTTTTTACTAAATAGTACAAAAAAAGGTAGACTTAACATCTACCCTTTAAAATTCTTCAATTATTTATTCAATTCAATCATCAAATCACAAATTTTATTTGAAAAATCAACTGGATTGTCGATTGAGAATCCTTCAATCAATAAAGCTTGATCATATAAGATACTTGCATAATCATTTACTTTATCAGGATTATTTTCATAAACCTTTTTCATAGCATTGAAAATATCATGATTAGGATTAATTTCTAAAATTCTACCTGCTTTTACTTCTTGACCTTCAGGCATCTGATTTAAGACTTTTTCCATTTCAAATGATACTCCATCACTAGAAACTAGACAAACAGGATGTGATTTTAATCGTGAAGATACTTTTACGTCAACGACTTTATCACCAAGAGAATCTTTGATTGCTGTCAATAAGTCTTTATTCTCTTCATTAGTTTTTTCTAATTCTTTCTTTTCCTCTTCACTATCGATATCTAAATCACCTTGAGCTACACTCTTAAATGGTTTTTCCTTATAATCACGCATCATTTGGAAACAGAATTCATCTACATTATCTGTTAAATATAGAACATCATATCCTTTGTCTTTGACTACTTCTACTTGTGGTAAAGTAGCAATCTTTTCACGAGTTTCACCACTTGCAAAATAAATTTCCTTTTGACCTTCAGGCATATGTTCAATATATTCCGCTAAGGTAATAAGTTTTTCTTCTTTACTAGAATAATATAATAGCAGATCTTGTAATTTTTCTTTTAACATTCCATAGCTATTATAAATACCAAACTTTAATTGTAAACCAAAACTATTAAAGAATTCTTCATATTTTACACGATCTTTTTTCAACATTGTTTCTAATTCTGATTGAATTTTCTTTTCAATTTTATCAGCAATTACTTTTAATTGACGGTCGTGTTGTAACATTTCTCTTGAAATATTTAATGATAAGTCTTCTGAATCAACCAATCCTTTAACAAAGCGGAAATGTTCAGGAACTAATTCACTAGCTTTATCCATGATGAAGACACCACGTGAATATAATTGTAACCCTTTTTCATATTCATTTGAATAATAATTCATTGGTGGTTTTGAAGGAATAAATAATAATGAATCATATGAAACGTTACCTTCTACTCGGCTATGAATCACTTTCAACGGATCATTAAAATCATTAAATTTATCTTTGTAGAAATCATTATATTCTTCATCAGTAATATCTTTTTTATTACGTTTCCATAATGGTACCATTGAATTTAATGTTTGATTTTCAATAACATCTTCGTATTCATCACTATCATCTTTTTTCTTTGAAACTGTCATATCCATATTAATTGGATAATGCACGTAATCAGAATATTTTTTAACTAAATCACGAATATGATATTGATTTAAATATTCATCATAGTTATCATCATCCGTATTATCTTTTAAGTATAATTTAATTGTAGTTCCATGATCAGCAACATTAGTTTCAAAAATCTCATAGCCATCACTAACTTCAGATACCCAAGTATATCCTTGCTCAGTTCCATATTTTTTAGAAATCACTTCTACTTTTTTTGCCACCATGAAAGCTGCATAGAAACCAACACCAAATTGTCCGATAATATCAATATCATCATGTTCATTTTCATTTTTAAACTCAAATGAACCACTATTAGCAATAGTTCCAAGATGTGTTTCTAATTCATCTTTATCCATCCCAATTCCATTATCTTTAATAGTTAAAACACGATTTTCTTTATCGATTTCAATCATAATTTTTAAATCATTGTGATTAATTGAAGAAATATTTTCTGTAAGTGCTTTATAATATAATTTATCACTTGCATCACTTGCATTAGAAATCAATTCACGTAAGAAAATTTCTTTATGTGTATAAATAGAATTAATCATTAAATCTAATAATCTTTTTGATTCTGCTTTAAATTGTTTTTTCTCAGCCATACTCACATCTCCATTCTAAATATTAGCACTCCTCATTCATTTGTGCTAAAGATATTCTAATACAACTATTTAGCAGTGTCAAGAGGTGAGTGCTAATATTTTTGTTATTTTTTTGCAAACCCTTTAAAATCAATGGTTTGCAGTATCTTATTTCTTTTGAAATTGTGATTTTTTCTGTTTTGACACCAATTTGACACCAATTTTTCTTTTTGTGGTGTCAAGCATTTAACACCATACTATCTAGTCTTGCAATCTCATTTTCAATCCTTGTCAGCTCTCCAATATGGTTATACACTTCCATTGTTACATCTATATGAGCGTGTCCCATAATATATTGAAGAACTTTTACGTCCATACGGCACTCTGCCATTCTGGTACAAGCTGTGTGACGCATTACATGAGCTGAAAACTTTGGTAACAGCTCTGCTTTCCTATGCTCTTTTTTTGCTCTCTCTACTTCGGTTTTGTTATATGCGTCTACAATGTTATATAAAACACTATTTACGCCATTCGGCATAAGCGGTCTGCCCGATTTCGCTGTAAAGACAAACCCCGAATACCCGTCCACCTCAATGCTCTTATCCTTTGCAAGCATGAAATTGATTTTCCTTTGTTCCTCAAAGGCTTTTGCAACTTCTTGTGTCATAGGTATAATACGAATACCCGACTCCGTTTTTGGTGTTGAGATATGGAACTTGCAACCGTCGCCTAAATTCTTATAAATGAGCTGGTGGTCTACATTAACCGTTTTTGCCTTGATGTTTATATCTTTCCATGTAAGACCAATAAGCTCCCCACACCTTAACCCCGTACCAATCATTATGGTAAACATGGGATAATATGTGTTATAGACATTGCTCTGTTTTACAAACTCCATAAACTTTTCTTGTTGAGAAACTGTTAAGGCTTCTTTTTCCTCTGCTGGTTTTCCATAATCGCTAATGGAACTTTTTGCAGGGTTCTTTCGGATAATATCATCATCAACAGCCATTTCTAATGTAGGATAAAGCAGGTTGTGAATATACTTGATTGTAGAATAAGCATATCCAGCTTTGGAAAGTTTCGCATAATACGCTTTAATATGTGAGGGTAAAAGCTGAACAACTTTAATATTTCCAATCTCGTCTTTTACTCTGTTTTCCCAAGCACGAACATAACTAACTCTTGTAGTATCAGCCAACTCACGAGTTGCCATATAACGCTCAAATAATGTGTTGAGCGTCATTTTTTTGATTGCTCCGTCTGTCAATATGTTATCTTCCATATCCTTTGCAATCTGCTTCTCTTTTTCTCGAAGCTCTGGTAAATCTTGTGCATAGACTGTCAATCTCTTGCCTGTTCTTACATCTGTATAACGATAACTGTATCTTCCATCATTACGCCAGTTTTCGCCCTCTCTTAATTTTCTTCCTTTTGGGTCTTTTCTACTAATTGCCATGAGAACCATTCCTTTCTGAAAAAGCCTCTTTTCTTGTTCTCACAGCGTGCTTTGTCCTTTCTTATTATACTACACACGCCAGAGAACATAAATAGAAAATCGCTCTATTCTTCCAAATATAACAAGTATTTCTTGACTTTTTCTATGGAATAAAGAACCCTGCGACCTATCACAATTTTTGCTCCTGCCTGCTCGCCAATCTTCCTTGCAGTAGCACAACCACAAGATAACATAGCAGACAGTCCCTCTATATCAACAGCAATCGGCTGTTCCGTTGCTCTTATCTTCGTTTTATTCATATTCCAACACCTTACCTCGCTGGAACATCACATCATTTAACACATCAGTATTTAACATAATGTAACACCCCCTTTACTGTGTGTCTATTTTATAAGTTACATAAGCAGACAGACGGCTTTGGAAAGCTCCATTAGTATCTCAACTATTCCCATTCTTGTGGGCAGAACCGCACCATGCGGACGTATCATTATCCTGTGAGGATAGGTCGTGGCAAAACGACTTTTCCAACAGTCGCTCTCGGATCACTGCGTGGGTCGCTCGCTTTCTTTTGAAAAGGTCGTGGCGTACAGTCCCCGTGGCTCGCTATCTCACAAACGTATCTGTCTGCTTTATTCAGTTGGCAAAGAACTATCGGCTATCCAGCCCATTAAAACCAACTTTCAGATTTTGGTTTTAATAGAATGACAAGTGAAGTGGCAGGAAAGGGGGGACGTGCCAGACTTCACTTGTATGTACTACATTACTACAATTTCAAAATTCATCAGCATATCAAGTAACGCTATCTGAACTCTGTTTTTTAATTCAGCGTCAACTACCATGCAGACGTTACCGTATTCATCATACAATTTACGCAGGCAAAGTTTAGAAATGTAACCGTCATAAAATTTCATAACAGTTTCAATCGCTTCTGGGTCGCCCTCTGTTGCTGATAAAATAACCTCAAAAGGCAGATGTTCATATTTCTTCATTTGCGTTCCTCCATAATTTTTCTCATTGCTTCAAGTGTTTTTGTTCTGTGATACTGGACGTTAGAACGGGGAATTTTAATAAATTCGCTGATTTCACTATCCGACATATCCATAAAGTAGGACAACAAAATAATGTTGCGTTTCTTCTCTGTCAATGTTTTAAGGGCTTCGCTTAACTGGTCGTCCTCAACCCAGACTTCAATGCCTAAGATATTGAATACAGTATAATCACTTTCGTATTTATCCAATTCTCCAAAACGTGATTGTTCATAATCTGGAATATCCGAAAATAAACATTCGTGTTTTTCACGCCTTTTCATATCACGGTAGCCTTTCTTTACTGCACGTTTAATTACTTTTTTTGAAAGGCAATCAAACTGTGCTTCAATGGCTTGTTTGAAAGAAGATGTTTTCATTTGCTCACCTCCTTTCCGTGCTGGATTGAAATAAACTTTTGTTTATTTCCCCCTTTCCGCACCCTAACTACCCAAAGAGGTGGCAAGCTACCAAGATTTTCAAAAAAATTTTTTTGAAAAACAAAAACAGCCCGATAATGTGTAATTACACAAACGGACTGTTTTATAAATTCTATTGATATGAATTTTTAACTCATATAAAGGGTATAATGATTGTAATAGTGGACTGAAATATTTATCCAGTTGAGAACGGCAAAGCGTTCTTTTGTATGCAGTCATGGTATAGCCCCCTTTAACCAGAGCTATTCCTCATATCTCAAGAAAAAAGGACAGTTCTGGTTATCCAAAACCGTCCCGTTATTTTTCAAGACGCACAAAAGTATATTATCTAGGAACGGTTTTTTTTATTTACCGCACACGATAACAACTTTTGAATTATTACTGCATACTATATGCAATTTTAACACATTCTAAATATACAGCATGAAGTATAAACTCATGCTAGGTGATTTAAAATGAGAAAAGCAAAAGAAATACAAACTTTTGATTTCAGACCTTTAGGACTGGCAATCAGAGAAGCCCGTGAGAGAGCAGGGCTTTCTCGTAATGATTTAGGCGATAAAGTGTTCTATGGAGAACGCCATATCGCAGATATTGAAAATGTTGGTTCACACCCTAGTTTTCAATTATTCCATGATTTAGTTACCATGTTCAATATATCGGTTGATGAATATTTCTATCCAGCAGAGAACGTCGTAAAAAGCACAGCTCGCCGTCAGATAGAAACCTCTCTTGATTTATTGAGTGATAACGAATTAAAAATCATTCAAGGTACGATTGACGGTATCTTGAACAGCAGGGAGAGCAAGAAGTAATCAGCTTCTTGTTTTCCCTTTTTGCTATTCTGCATTATCTATTTGCTGATCTGCTCCGCAAGTAGCAAATAGTCTTAAATCAAACTTTTGTCTTTTTCGTAATCTTGTAAATATATTCTTCTGGGGTAGGGCGTTTATTACCAAAATACTTTTTGAAATTTGCCTGCACCTCTGGGTCTGGACTATTCATAGCTTCATCAATCGTCGCTTCAATATCAGCTCGTACATCAGCCAATGAAACACCGCCAGCTTTTGCACCTGCTTTCAATGCTTTTTTAATATCTCGTTTTTTAAGACCTATCATAATACTCATACTCCTTTTCAATATTAACGTCAGTTACCGATATATATAAATGTTATAATGCTAACTTACAATCTTTATCTTCACTTAAAGGATAACCCTTAATTTTGAAGATTTCATAAAGATATAAAAAAGAACGACAAATAAAGCCGTTCTTTCATAATGGTAGCTGTATAGTAACTTTAGCTCCTTTGGTTTCTATCGAATTATCTAGCAAAAGTTTTCCTTTATGCTGTTTTATAATGCTGTCAACAATATATAACCCCATTCCATAATGCAGTTTAGAACTTCTGCTTTGGTCTGCCATATAGAAGCGTTCTTTTGCGTGTTCCAATGCCTCTTTTGAAAAACCACAACCACAGTCGGTAATACAGATGTTCAAATAATTCTTCTTATTCTCTACATCTATATATAATATAGCATTATCGGGCGAATACTCTAAAGAATTTGAAACTAAATTCATAAATGCTCGTTCCAGCAACATTCTATCCCCAATTATATTTTGTGGTAAATTATGTTGTGTCTGCTGGATAACAAGCCCTTTATCTTTACAGACAATTTCAGTTTGCGATAAAATATGTTTCCAAAAATCTAAAAAGTTTATATCTTCTAGTTGTAATTGATAGCCAGCAGACGCTCTGGATATATCAATCAACGTTTTTATATACTGTTTCATCTGTTCTGAACTGGTCATTGCATACGATAAATATAGTTCTTGTTCTTCATTAAGGTTTGTTTCGTCTAACAGGTCGATATTTCCTTGCATAACGGTTAATGGCGTTTTTAAATCATGTGCAAGTGAAGCAATCTGTTCCCGTTGTATTTGTTCGGCTTCCCATTGTTTTTCCAAAGATATTTTTAAACTGTTTCTCATTTTGTCAAAAGAACGTAAAACATTTTCAAATTCTTTAATCCTAGAGTGTTCCATTTCAAAATCTAAATTTTGATTTTCAATTTCCTTAGTTGCTTTGAATAAAGGAAACAATTCCTTATTTAATATCTTAGCAAAATGCGTTGTTAAAAGCACACATACAAGTAGGCAGTTGAAAACAATTACACCTATCATAAGTATTTCTGGCGAGGGCAGATGTTCATTTAACCACGGGTCTATGAATTGAGAACCCACATAGTATTGCAAAACAATATATTCATCATCACGAGTGACAAGAAGAAATTGTGTCTTCTTGTCTGTTGTTTGTCCTGTCGTAGCAAATCGCATAGCCTGTTCATATTCATCATCATTCATGCTTGTATCAATAAGTTGATATGATTTGTCTAAAAGCAGATACTTTGTTCCTAATGGAAGTCGAATATCTGTAATATCGGGTGTTGCGGTCAGTACAGGAACAAGAGCTTTTGTTTGTTGTTCACAATTATCAGCATACGTCACCATTCCCGAACTTCCTAATAATAGAAATACAAGAAACGGAATTACAACTGATACACCTAAACCAGTCAACAACCAAAAAAGAAACTTCCAAAATGCTTTTTTTAATGATATATCTTTTTTCAATCCCATTTATATCCTATCCCCCACACAGTTACAATCGGCTGAATATTTACTTTTGCAAATTTGGCTCGGATATTTTTTATATGAGTAGAAATTGTTGAGTTATCACTTTCTCCGTCAAAACCAAAAACAGCTTCATATATCTGTTCCTTTGAAAACACTTGTCCTTTGTTTCTAGCGAGATATTCGCAAATTAAATATTCGCTTTTAGTAAATACAATAATTTGATTGTCAATCTTTATTTCTTTTTCTGACAAGTCAATTTTAATACGGTCAAAATTTAATGTATTATGACGTTCTCTATTTTCACGTCGTAAATGTGCATTTACACGGGCACGAAGTTCAGCAATTCTAAAAGGCTTTGTCAAATAATCATCTGCTCCTAATCCCAACCCGTAAGTAATATCATTTTCCATTGTTTTAGCCGTTAAGAATAACAATGGACAATCTATTAAATCACGAATTTTCTTACAGTAAGAGAAACCGTCAATATCTGGCATCATCACATCTAAGATAATCAAATCATAATGGCTTAATGTATCTAATGAAACCTGCATTGCTGAAGAATATACCGATACTGTATGACCGTCTTTTTGCAAACCATTTTTAATAAGTTGTAAAATCATTTCTTCATCATCAATTACCAATATATTCGACATATTTATCTGCTCCTTTCGTGTAAAAATACGTGAATAATTATACCATGCGACTCAATCACTCACAAGATATAGCTTTTGCTACACGATATTCATTATTGATCTTGATAGCAACCGCTGTATCTGGCTGTTGTCCTTTTATAGTATAAACGGATTGATAAAACCAGTTCACCCGTTGGATATTTTGGCTCTTTTCCCCAGTCCAATCAATTTGGTTTTGCTCTGACTTTGAAATAGGTAATTTTGTATTCATATCAAATAAAACTTTTTCAGCAATTATATCTAAATATTTTTCTGTTTGGTCGGAAGTCACAACCTCATTTGTGATTTGATAAATTGCATTACCGTTGATTAACTGTGTGCAATTCTCTTTGTTTATGGTAAAGTTATTATCTTCATTTGGCTTCTCTATTTGAATAAGTGTATCTTTTTCTGAAATTTTATCAGCTAAAATTGCTTTATGGAAACTACCGTTTACATCAACTGTTAATATCATAGAGTCGTTGCTGTCCTTTATTTTGTAAACATTAAGATATGGTACAGTATAAACTGGTTCTGTATATTTTTGTGAAATCACTTCCATATCCTCTAGGGCGTCACTATCATAATCTATCTGTTCAAGAGCATTTCCTTGTTCGTCAATAACAATCAATTTCCGAATATATCCGACCCATTCGCCAATATCGGAACTTTCATAAGTATCGTCAAGTATAGCATACTCATTTCCGCCATAACTAAATCGTGAAATATCATTTTTATTAACGATACATCTTTCTTTTTCTTTCTGATATTCTGTATTATTTTCCAGCAATGAACAGCCAGAACAAAGAAAAGTTATACATAGAAATAACAAGCAAAAACTTCGCTTAAATATCTTATTCATGGTTTTTTCTTCCCTCCCAACAATTTATCCATACACAAGTTAGAAATAAAGTAATCCCTGTTAATAAACCTACAATCGCAATGTTCAATATATTTATATCTGAATTTATAAATGAATGGCATAATTCAATTCCCCAAGAGAAAGGTATAAATCTGAATACCCCAGCAAGAGTAATATTGCTGTATAAAATGACCTGCAAACTTTCAAATACTCCAAAGAATAGAGAAAAACCAATTCCAAAACGATAACTTAAAAACAAATGCCAGATATAAATAACGATATTACATGCAAACAATATAAAACCTGCATTTACACAAAAAAGTAATGAAATATCAGATATTGCCAGTATTTTTATCCCCAACCAAAACGTAATCATCAAAAGTTGAATAGAAAATAAGCCTGTTAAAATCAGAAATGTTAGCTTTCCGTTCCAAATAGAAATACGTTTCTTTGATGAAAGAATACATTGAAAGTGTGAAGCCCTTTCTTCTAGTGAACTATTCAATCCAGTAACAATACTGATAACCAACGGGAAAACCGTAGCGGTTAATTCTAATAAAAAGTTCTCTTTATTTAATACAGGAACAGTTGAGTAAATAGCAAAATATGCAATATACAGCAAAGCCCCAATCACAGGCAAAAAAATATGAAGTTTCCAATATGAGGTATGTTTGACTTTTATAAATTCAGAGTTTATTACATTTTTCATGCTAACCCTCCTGTTTAGAAAACCATGTTGCACTAAAAGCAGATAATACAATAAAGAGTATGCTTGTTAAAACCAACACAATTAGAACAATATTTAACGATATATTTAAGTGTGGCATTAACGTCCCGTTTATCTCAATTCCCATAAGCGTCTCTGACAATTTAGCAGACCAGCAATGAGGGAACAAAAACCATATATCCGTACTTCCTGCTAATGGTGGTAAAAATATTCCTAAAAGTGTATTGATAAAAATTGTACCGAACATTCCAATTTTTTTTGCAAGGAATAAACATAATGGCAGTTGCCAAATAGAAGCATAACTAATCAGAATACTACCGATAAACACTTGCGATGGTGTATAAACTGTTGTAGCAGGAGCAATCACATTAGAAATGCAAATCATCAAAGATAATATCAATGCTCCAACCAATATTTTTTCAATCAAAACCAAATTCTTATAGAACCAGAATTTTTTAAGATGAATAGGCATAGAAAACACAGAAAAATATTTGTCTGCTCGTTCTTCTTTCTGATTTGCAAGATAGCAGAGAATAGCGATTGTTCCCGGCAACAAAAACGCATACCACCAGTACAAAGTCATATATTGATACCCTGTAAAACCACCAACCACCCAAGCAAATAAACCTGTGCAAATCGGAGCAATAACTAAAATCTTATTAGCAAATGAGCGTTTATACTTCAACATTTCAGCTTTCAAGTAATTCATTGTTAAAACTCCTTTCTGTGTTCTTTTACAATACGCATAAACAACTGTTCCAAATTTTCTCCCGAATGAAGTTTTCCCTCATAACCCAACTTTCCATTAGAGATAATGCCAATATCATCTGCCATTTGTTCTACCTCTGACAAGATATGACTGGACAAAATAACAGTTATCCCCTGTTCTGGAAAGGAGCAAATCAATTCTCTCAACTCCTCAATACCCACAGGGTCTAGCCCGTTTGTCGGTTCATCTAATATCAATAGCCGTGGTTTATTAAGAATTGCAAGGGCAATTCCCAAGCGTTGTTTCATTCCTAATGAAAATTGACCTGCTCGTTTTTTTCCTGTGTTTTTCAATCCTACAATTTCCAACACTTCTCTTATACGTTCATCTGAAAGTTTCAGTAATTCAGCACGAACTTTCAAATTTTCATAGGCTGTTAAATTTTCATACAATGGTGGTGTTTCAATAAGAGTACCGATATAAGCTAAATCATTTCTGCTCCACTTGTGATTAGAAAATTCAATTTTTCCAGATGTAGGTTTCAATATCCCACATATCATTTTTAAAAGTGTAGACTTTCCTGCACCATTTGGACCGAGTAGTCCATATATCGAATTTTCACGGACAGTTATAGATACATTGTTTACAGCCCTTTGATTTTTGAAATCTTTACATAAATTATTTGTTCTTAAAATTACTTCCATATCGTTCATATCCTTTCCTTTTGTTCGATTAAAGCATAAAAAACAAATTTGAAGATTATATAAAGATTTGAAAATTTAATATTTTAATCTAGCCGTAGCGTATAACTCGCAATAAACGAAAAATGCAACTACGGCTTATTTGATATTTACCCAACTATCTTCCAATTACTATCCTTATGTAGCACAAGCTCATACTGCGATACCTGCGTTGCCTTTGTCTGATTATCAAGGAATTTCACAGCAACTTTGACTTTCACATTCTCCCCGTCCTTTGTAAAGATAGGGTTTACCAGTTCAGAATAAAGATAGTCCCTGCCGATAGGTTCAATCACATTTCCCGATACATAGTAAGCAAGTTCCTTTTCTGTGGCTGTTGGATAGAGCTTAAAGAATGTTTCCAGAAATGAGGTAGCGTCATTGACAGTATCAGCGTCTACACTTGCGTCTGCTTCTGGTGTCTTAGGCTTATAGTCTGATTTTTCGATTGCTGGTGCAAGGGTAGGGTTCTGAATGATTACCATATCCCCGTCAGCGTCCACATGGACTTTTACAGTATAGGTTGCTTTCACATTGCTTGTCTGTTCTCCCTCTTTTATCTGCTGATCTACTTCGTAGGTAGCAGAAAAAGTGTCCGTTCCCGACTGTTCAATACTCCATACAATCACATCTGTAACTGTGGAGCTGGTCGGTATATCCGTTCTGATTGTATCCACATTCAAGTCCTGCAATTCCTTTGTCAGATAACCGTTGATTGCCTGTGTCCTTGCTTCAATCGCTTCTTTGCTGTTATTCCATGTGTAGTAAGACTTCGCAAAGTTCTTCACGAAATTTTCAATACCGTTGGTGTCCTGCAAGCGAAGCTCAATGATTTCTTTTTCATGGGTGGTATACTGGTCGATAGCGGTAAAGTTCTTATACACCCCAAAGCTCACGCTTGCGATAAGCACCACCCACAACGCAATCACGGTTTTCTTATGTGTGCCTACCTTGACGGTACGCACCTTTTTTTCTTTTGGTTCTTTAATAGTTTCTGTCTGTTTCTTATTCTTCTTAAACATATTTTCAAGTCCTTTCTATTGTTTTACTCGTCCTGCACAGATTAAGTGCTGTTGCCAGTAACTACTATTCAAATCTGCATATCCTATCGGGTCGCCTGCATGATATATCTTGTTATTCCCTACATAAATTGCAACGTGCGTTACATAAGTACCAGCGTTATAGGTGGAATGGAAAAACACCAAGTCCCCAGCCTTTGCCTGCGAGAGTGGAAGATGTTGGGTTGCGTCATACTGTGCCTGTGCTGTTCTCGGTAAGGAGATACCAGCTTTTTCATAACACCATTGCGTCAGCCCCGAACAATCAAATGAAGTTGTAGGAGAAGAACCGCCATACACATATTTCCAGCCTTGATACTTCAATGCTTCATTCATTACCTTTTGTGCCAGTTCTCCCGATACCTGCGGAACGGTTAAATACTGATTGACTAATTCGACGTAAAATTGATTGCCATACTGATACCGCCAGCCCCCGTTCTTCGCAACGGCTATCGGGTTGGTGTAGGTTACTTTCTTTCCACCCGACTTCTCACGAGCGAAGCTCTCTGCAAGGTTAAAGGTGTGTTATCCCTCTTTCCGCACCATATCTGTACAGCAAGGTGTGATTTGTTAAGTTGAAACTGAAAAAAATTAAAAAAATTTTTTTGGATAGAAAAAAGCCCGCACAAAACATATAGTCTGTACGAGCTTCTAAAGCTATTTCATATTCAGTTGTAAATGTAATGCTGTTAGGTTGTATCTGAATTTGTAAGAGTGTACTTAAAACTTTCCATGATACAAGCCCCCTTTAAAGCACTTATTTTACTGTCTTTTTCGTAATCTTATAGATATATTCTTCTGGTGTAGGGCGTTTATTTCCAAAATACTTTTTGAAATTTGCCTGTACCTCTGGGTCAGTGCTATTCATAGCTTCATCAATCGTTGCTTCGATATTTTCCCGAACATCAGCCAATGACATACCACTAGCCTTTGCACCAGCTTTCAATGCTTTTTTATATCTCGTTTTTTTAGACCTATCATAATTCAATCTCTTTCTTCGTATCATTCAGAACGTATCTTTTTCAATAATTGCACACTTATAAAAACAGAAATAATCAGAATAATTACTATAGGAATAAATGTACTTACGTCAATATTCTTTTGTATCAACAAAGTATATCCCCATGTTGCAGGAAACAGTTTTCCCATACTTTCAAGAAAGTTTGGAAGTAATTCTGCCGAAAACATGATACCAGACAACATAATAGAGGGTAAAAAGACAACTTGACTATACATTGTCAGTTTTGCTTGATTTTTAACAGCTAACCCCAGCACACATGAAATAGCAAGCGATACAATAACAAATAAGGCAAGTGTTATAAAATATAACGGAATATTTGACGGGATAGTAGAGTGAAATACAATCGGTGCAAGTGTAAAAATAATCATGCTCATTATCATTAAATGGATAAATGCAGATACAACTAAGGTAATTACACCAAAACATAAAGGTATCCCATTTGCTATATACATTTTCTTTATGTCCGTACCATATACTTCAACCATTGATGGTGGTACACCTATGAAAGCTCCCATTGAAACCCCCATAACTGTCATAGATTGTATCAATGTATTCTTCGCTTCTGGCATTAAAGAAGTAAAAATACCGCCCATAATCGCAAAAAATAGTAGTGGGACGACATAGCAGGTTACTAATAGTGTTTTACTGCGAATATCTATTTTTAATTGTACCTTTATTCCATACAACATAGCTTTCATTGTTTACACCCCCTTGAAAGATTGATAAAGTGCTGTTCTAATGTACCTCGATTTACCTTTATATCGAAAATATCAATATTTTTCTGCTTGTATTCTTCTAAAATACTTAACAAGGTATCTGCAACATTGATAGCAGAGTATTCGTTTTCGCCCAATTCACTTACTATTTTTATGTTGTATTTCTTGCCTACTTTTGACGCTAATTCGTCAGTTGTACCTATGAAACTAATTACCCCATTATTTAGAATAGCGATACGGGTACAAAGAGCTTCAACCTCTGCCATATCATGACTAGACAAAATTATTGTTGTACCATTTTGATTTAACTTCCGAATTTCATTATGCAGAGATATACGTCCCTCTACATCAAGTTCCGTTGTCGGTTCGTCGAGAAATAAGATGTCTGGCTTTCCAATAAGAGCAAGAGCTAAATGTAATCTTCTTTTTTGTCCTGCCGACAATTCTGTGTATAACTTCTTTTGCAAATCTGTTACTCCCAACGCCATTAGTAAGGAATTATCAATCTCTGCACATTTCCATTTCGAGAACAACTGAATTACTTCACTTACTTTCATATAAGCAGGTAACGAAGCTGATTGTAATTGAATACCAATATTTCCCGATATTTTTATATTACCAGAATGATATTTACGAAAGCCTTCGATACATTCAAGAATAGTTGTTTTACCTGCTCCATTGATACCCAAAATACCGAATACTTCTCCATGCTCAACACAAAAGTTAATACCTTTCAATACTTCATGGTTTCCATACTTTTTCTTCAAATCGGTAATTTCTATTGCATAAGACATTCTTACACCCCCTCGAAAGCATTTATACCAGCATTTTGAAAATATAACTCTAATGCAGGTTGCAGATATTCATTTACTTGTTTTTGCTTTTCTAACCACTCGTTATTATCGCCTATGAGATTATCAAATTTCATCAATGTAGGAAGCATACTCATATCCCCATTTGTAAATTCCATAACCATATTCCAAAATTCTTGTGCTAATGCTTGTGCCTGCTTATCCTCTGGTGCTATATTCTTCTCTTTTAACCTTATAACTTTATCGTTTAGTTGATTGAAACGGTGCATAAAGTCCATTCCGCTTTTTTTATCAAATCGGTTACGGATATGTTCTAATGTTGTATCATCAAAATGTTTTATTAACCAGTAATACTCATTGTTCATTTGTAGATTAACGATAATGTCAGCATATTTTTTGAAATCTACAACTTGCATTTGCAAGACTTCATTTTTTAATGTTTCAATCGCTGTTACTGCTTCTGTTAATTGTTCTATTTTCTGTTGAATAGCCAGCGACTGCTCATTAAGAACGGTTGCTACTTCTTCTGGTGTATCAAGAGAAATCAGTTTGTTTTTTATATCATCAAGCGAAAAGCCCAAAGACTTTAATGATAAGATTTGATGAAGTTTTATCATATCCTTATGCGTATATAATCTGCGTCCCCCCTCACTTTCAGTAGTAGGGGAAAGCAAACCCTCTTTGTCATAATATTGAAGTGTTCGTACTGTTGTCCCCATTTTCTTTGCAAGTTCTCCAACAGTCATAAAATTTTCTGGTATAGCTTTCTTTTTATTCATGTTCCATTCCTCCTGCTTATATTATAATTCACGACGTTACGTCATAAGCAAGAGTTTTTTTGATTTTTTTGAAAAAGGCTTACACTTTTACAAAAAGTAAAATGTAAGCCTATTATCATTTACCCTACAATCTTCCAGTTCTGTATTTTTTCATAACTGTTATTCTGATTGTTCCACGAACGCCAAAGACGAAAATTCAAATATAATGAAATACATAGTGTTAATATTTCAGCAACGGGAACAGCCAACCATACACCTGTTATCTCAATGAACTGAGGCATTACCAACAAGCCTATCATTATAAAGCCGAATGTCCTTAAAAAAGAAATCAAAGCAGATAGCTTACCGTTAGATAATGCAGTAAAAATTGCTGATGAAAATATATTGAAACCCGAAAAAAGAAAACTAAATACAAATATCATAAACCCGTTTATTGCAATTTTATATACCGCTTCATTCGTACCAGTAAATAAACGTACCAAAGTATTTCCATTTATAAAGGATAACGCAAAAATAAATAATGAACCTACAAAAATGAAAGAAATACAGATTTTATATATTTTCTTTAATCCATAATAATTGTTTGCTCCAAAATTATAGCTAATGACTGGGGCAACCCCCATTGAAAAACCAATAAATAATGTTGTAAGCAAAAATTGTGTATATATAATTATAGTAATAGAAGCCACACCATTTACACCTAATAAATTCATCATTGTGCGATTGAAAAAGAATGTAGTAATTGCCGTTGAAAGCTGACTAACCATTTCTGATGAACCATTTATACAACTTTCTCCAAGTACTTTAATGTCTATAATAGGTTTTACAAAAGACAATGTTCCCGATTTTTTACAAAAGACAATTAGCCCCGTAATTGCTGGTATCAAATAACCAATTCCAGTTCCCAATCCTGCACCGGCAATCCCCATGCCAAATATAGCCATGAAAAGATAATCAAATACGATATTCATTACACCAGCACTTACAGAAAGAACAAGTCCTAAACTTGGTTTTCCTGCTGTTACAAATAAATTTTGAAATAGTACCTGCAACATACTTGCAGGTGTAAACAGTAAAATAATAGTTAAATAGTCTTTACAATATGGAAATAAAATCTTATCAGCTCCAAGAGCATATATAATTTCGTCAATAAAGATAATTCCTAGAATGAAAATTACTACTCCCAAAATAAAACCAAATAAAATAAGTAGTGTAAAATCTTGTTTTGCTCGTTTGGATTCTCCTGCCCCCATTTTTCTTGCAACTATGGCACTACCACCCGTAGCTATCATTGTTCCCAATCCTACTATTAAATTGATAACGGGACAAACAATATTGATTGCTGATAAAGCATTTGTATTGACAAATCGTGATACAAATATGGTATCTACAATTGTGTAAAGCCCCATAAATAACATCATGGATATGGTCGGGAAAGCAAATTTTAATAAAGACCTAGTATTAAAATCTTTTGCAAGAGGATTACTATTCATTTGTACTACCCCCATTTTTTGAAAATAATACTAATTTTTGTGTAGGATAACCAAATTCAACTAATAATTCTGCTTCTGCAAAGCCTAATTCTTTGTAAGTCTTACGATACCCCGTATCAGCTTTGTCGCCCTCACGAAATGTTGTTACAGAAATGTCTTTATCAACTAAAAGTTCATTCATAACCTTATCTAAAAATAATTTTGCAATACCACATTTACGATATAACGGGTGTACTCCAAAGAAATCAATACTTCCCGTATTATAGTTAATAGACATCAAAGCAATAGCAATAGTATTATCAGTTAAAATCAACACTCTTTGCTCTAAAATACCTCTTTCTAATTCTGTTAAGTATTCATTCTCGTTCAAATTTGGAAAACCGTCTATTACTAAATAAGCTAGTTCTAGGCAGGCAGGTATATCTGTTGTTGTAGCAAATCTGATATTTTCTTCCATTTCTTGTTGTGATAATTTTTGTTTAACTGTCTGTATCAAATCAAATCTAAGCTGTAACGGATAAAATTCTTCATTCATTCGATATTCGTTAGGCGTTTTCTTATACATCTGCTTAAAAATATTTGTAAATGCCTGCTGACTTTCATAACCAGCAATAAGCGAGATTTCAAGAATAGATTTATCAGAAAACACTAAAAGTTTTGCAGACTCTGTTAATTGTCTGCGTTGTACATAGTCATGTATAGACAATCCAACAGTTTCGACAAACATTCTATGCAAATGATATTTTGAATATCCAACACCCATTGCAATAGAGGATAAGTTCAGCTTTTCTGTGAGATTGTTTTCTATGTAATTGATGACCGTTATAATGTTTTCAACCTTATTGACCATTACAGCACCCTCCTTTCAGCTTAGATTATAATAAATAGTTTTCTTCAAGTTTTAATATATATTGCGGTTTTTGCATGAATTACTATTTTAGCGTATTCAGAACTATTTGTGAACATAATTCGATGAAAATGTAGTTTGCAAATCATATTTCTATGACATGCAAACTACTTTTTTGAATTATCCAACAATCTTCCAATTACTATCTTTATGTAGCACAAGTTCATACTGCGATACCTGCGTAGCCTTTGTCTGATTATCAAGGAATTTTACGGCCACCTTGACTTTCACATTGTCCCCGTCCCTTGTAAATACTGGGTTTACCAATTCGGAATAAAGGTAGTCCCTGTCGATAGGTTCAAGCACATTTCCAGTTACATAGTAAGCAAGCTCTTTTTCCGTAGCTGTCGGGTACAGCTTAAAGAATGTTTCCAGAAATGCGGTAGCGTCATTTACCGTATCAGCGTCTACGCTTGCGTCTGCTTCTGGTGTCTTAGGCTCATAGTCTGATTTCTCGATTGCTGGTGCAAGGGTAGGGTTCTGAACGATTACCATATCCCCGTCAGCGTCCACATGGACTTTTACCGTATAGGTTGCCTTGACATTGCTTGTCTGTTCTCCCTCTTTTATCTGCTGATCTACTTCGTAGGTAGCAGAAAAAGT